>JACQBO010000018.1 GCA_016194465.1 Candidatus Kerfeldbacteria bacterium | reverse complement strand
ATCCGAAGCGGCCTTCAAAATCGCCGGCTCGATCGCTTTCAAGGAAGCGTCAAAAAAGGCCAAACCAGTCCTCCTCGAGCCAATCATGAACGTCGAAGTCATTACCCCCGAACCAAATATGGGCGACGTCATCGGCGATCTCAACTCGAAGCGCGCGGTCATTAAAGAAATGAGCGACCGCGGCCAAGCCAAAGTCATCGACGCTGACGTCCCCTTAGGTGAAATGTTCGGCTATGCGACGTCACTGCGTTCCATGACCCAAGGCCGGGCCTCGTACTCCATGGAATTTTCCCACTACCAAGAAGTACCGCGCAATGTGGCCGAGACGATCGCGGGGGAGAAGACGAAGGCGGCGAGATAATGCATTAAAAAAAGAGCGGTCTAATGGACTCGCTCTTGGGTTTCACAGAATGATGTCCGTGTGCCTCGGGTCAACTTCAAACTCGACAAGTTCAGCTTCCAAAAGAATTCCAGGAGCGGCAATACCGGTGATCTGTTTTTGACCCGCTTCTTTCAGACATTCAGGATCATCATCCTCGAACCCACTTCCGAGAACGTCGGTGATCTTTCCTGATACAATACCCCAGAAACCTTCGAGAGGATGATAGGTCGGATCGGTCTGGGGCTCGCGATCGAGAAAGGCTATGAGGTCTTCCTCGGTCCGAAGGTTTTCAACATCAGTACCCTCTGGGCCGTAGTACTTCCACATTCGTCGGGCCAAATCAACATCATTGATCGGTCGCTTGTCCTGCTCGACAAAACGTGCCTTCTTCACGTCTACAATGAATTCACCGAATATCGGCACAGGGTACTTGGTTGTCTCTAACGCCAGGATGAACCGCGGGTGAGTTCGATCGACGCGCAGGATTGTGAGGAAGAGCAGCATTCTATGAACGTGCACAATGACCTCCTTTATTGGACCATCACGTTATAACGAGCAACCAATAGTTTGTTAATAGCATAAGCATGATTCTCTGTCAATCCTGTAGTAACTAAGATCCAACGGAAAAACTTTCGCATGGTATACTAATTAACATGAAACTCATCCTCGTCCGCCACGGCGAAACTGACCGCAATAAAGATAAACATCATGTCCATCATGGCCCAATTTCGCTCAACAGCACTGGGGAAAAACAGGCCGAAGCAACAGCGCAACGACTGAAACTCGAGCACATCGATGTTATATATTCGAGTCATATGCCGCGGGCTGTTGAAACCGCGGAAGTCATCGCTCGATTTCACCCCCAAGCCGAACGTATCATTGATGATAACCTACGGGAACGCGACGGTGGGATATTTCTGGTCTGGGGTTTCGAGATTGGCGGCCCGAAGGCGGTGAATCATTACGCGATGTGAAACATCGAGCGGCCGCATGGTTCGAGCATCTTCGAACCCAAGATATGAGTAAAACTGTTCTTGTGGTTAGCCATGGATTTTTTCTCTACACCTTGCTTGAAGTCACCGTCGAGGGTGGGGCTGATGTGGAACGAGAAGAGTACTCGATGTCGAACGGTGGTATCACCATGCTCGATATCCATCCAGAAGGCCGGGCCCGGATTGTTCACCTGAATGACATCGCCCATCTGGGCGGCATGAAGACCTTACCGAGCGCGATCAGATCAATGTTGAAAGCAGACTAGATTTCTCCACATGCGACTCATCCTCGTCCGCCACGGCCACACCGATGATCTAAAATACAACATTGCCCAGGGTCACCGGATGACCCCATTGAACCGACGCGGAAAAATCCAGGCCGGGAAAGTCGGCCGGGCCTTGGCCAAAATCAAGATCGATGTGATCTATTCCAGTGACTTGACCCGGGCCGTGGAAACGATGCAAGCGATTGCGAAGTATCATCCCACGGTCATGATTCAGCTTGATCCGGCGTTGCGGGAAAAGGGCCATGGCATGTATGAGGGCCGGCCATTCCAAGTTTTAGAACGGGCCCGGATGCGTCATAAGCAACACGGCTATCGCTGGCGGCCACGGCGCGGCGAGTCGTTCCATGACCTGTTCACGCGGACGAAGCAGTGGTACCGGGTCTTTCATCGTCAGCATGCACGCGGTACGATCGTGGTTGTCAGTCATGGCGGATTTATTCGATTCCTCTTGACCCATATTTTTCATGGGCCGCGATACAAAGTTGTGCCCGAATATAAGCACGACAACACCGGCATTTCCGTGGTTGAATTTCGGGCCGGACGACCAAAGCTTATCAAACTGAATGACACGAAACATCTACATGCTTGACGAATATGACTTTCCACGCTAGAGTGGCGGCAAGTCGAGATTGTTTCATGTCTTGAGAGGAGGAAACTCATGCTCTTTCAACAATTTGGACGATATCCGGGGCTGGTCGCCACCATCTCTACCCGGCACCATGGCAGCATGAATATCGGGAACGGCCAGGCCGATGCCAGCTGGGAAAACTATGCCCAGTTTTTGCAAGCGCTGGAAATCGATCCTTGGCGGGTCATCCGGGCCAAGCTAGTTCACGGCACCGGCGTCTGCCATGCCGGTGAACCCGAGGCGGGCAGCACGATCGTCGGGGTCGATGGGCTCATCACCCGGCGGCGGAAACTGTTCTTGGCGGTGACCAGCGGTGACTGCCTCCCGATCTTTTTTCTCGATCCGGATTCGGGCACCGTGGGCTTGGCTCATGCTGGTTGGAAGGGTTTAATCCGCGGCATGGCCAGAATGATGGTCCATGAATTGAAAGATGTCGGCATCAAGCCGGGCCGACTCTCGGTCGGGATTGGCCCGGCCATTAGCGCGAGCCACTATGAAGTCACGCCGGACTGGCTCGAGCAAAACTTTTCTCTGCGGAATCGGCAAGGCTACGCCACGACCGTCAACGGCAAGACCACGTTCAACCTCAAGGGGTTTGCCTATAACCAGCTGATCGACGCCGGGGTGAACCCATCCCATATCCAGGTGCACGGATCATGCACCTACAGCGATGACCGCTACTTCTCGTTCCGACGCGAACCCCATGATCCGCCGCAGGTCATGGTGTCGATCATTGGCTGGAGATCGTGATTCTTAACCCAAGCACTGAACGCTTGGGTTTTTTCTTTACCCCGCCCCACTTTTCCAAAGGGGAAAGTGGGGCGGGGTTGACAACCCACGGCAAAGTTTCCTATACTTCGTTTTCCGTTCTTTTTTTCGGGGTGGGTGAGTGACCGGGAGATGTATCTCCGCTCTGACTTGGCCGTCAACGCTCGGGCCCAAGTTGCGGCGACGCGATTGCGACTCCTGACCCGGTACCACGGGTACGCGCGATCCAGCCGCCCCACCCCGCTCTCTCGTTGGTTTTTCCGCTTTTCGTCAGGTGCGATTTGGGGGAAAGCGCGCCTGATGGAAAGCATGTCCATGGACCGCTCTGACAAAAAAAGGAGGTCACCGCCCAAAGAGACCCGGATGGGGTCAACCAATACAACCCTGCTGGCATCAGCCAACCCACAATGAGCCTTGCCAGCAGGGCTCTTTTTTATTTTTTTTAATTATTATCCGCATCAGGTGGGGGGAAGAATGAGTATTTGGCTAATCTTAGGCAAAAAAATGAGAACTTTTAGCTATGGTGTGCGTTCCGAAGCCCAGGACTTGTCAGGATTTCGGTCCTCTGCTATAATCCGAACGCACTTTTAGATTTTTATTACCTTCATTAGCCAAAATTTCATATGGCAGAAAAATTTGACCGCTCGAAACCGCACGTCAATGTCGGCACGATTGGCCACGTCGACCACGGCAAGACCACCCTGACCGCCGCCATCCTGAAGACCCTCACCGATAAGGGCTTCGTGGCCCAGCACAAAGGGGTGGATGAAATTGATAACGCGCCCGAAGAAAAGGCGCGAGGCATTACGATTGCCACCGCCCACGTCGAATACCAGACCGACAAACGGCACTACGCCCACGTCGACTGTCCGGGCCATGCTGACTACGTCAAGAACATGATTACCGGTGCCGCCCAGATGGACGGGGCAATTCTCGTGGTATCCGCCGCCGACGGTCCGATGCCGCAGACCCGCGAACACATTTTGCTGGCCAAACAGGTCGGCGTGCCCTATATCGTCGTCTTTTTGAACAAGTGCGACACCGTCGATGATCCAGAACTGATTGACCTGGTGGAAGTGGAAATCCGGGACCTGCTGAAAAAGTATGAATACCCTGGCGACACCACCCCGATTATTCGCGGTTCGGCTCTCAAGGCCTTGGAAGGCGACGCCGCCTACCAAGACAAGATCATGGAACTGATGAAGACCTTGGACGAATATATTCCGGAACCAGTTCGCGACACGGCCAAGCCATTTTTACTGCCGATTGAAGATGTTTTCTCGATCGAAGGCCGTGGGACCGTCGTCACTGGCCGGATCGAGCGTGGTGAAATCAAACTGAACGACGAGGTAGAAATTGTCGGTTTGAAACCCACCACCAAGACCGTCGTGACCGGGATCGAAATGTTCAACAAGCAGCTGGACTCTGGTATGGCCGGCGATAACGCGGGTTTGCTGCTCCGCGGCACCAAAAAAGAAGAGGTGGAACGTGGCCAGGTGCTGGCCAAACCCGGCAGCGTCACGCCGCACACAGAATTTGAATCAAGTGTCTATATCCTGAGCAAAGAAGAAGGCGGCCGCCACACCCCATTCTTCAAAGGATACAAACCACAGTTTTACATTCGCACCACCGATGTGACGGGTGAAATTGAATTACCGGCGGGCGCGGAAATGGTCATGCCCGGCGATCAGGTCAACTTGAAAGTGAAACTGATTGCGCCCGTGGCCCTCGAAGAGAAGCAACGGTTTGCCATTCGTGAGGGCGGTCATACCGTCGGCGCCGGCGTGGTGGCGAAGATCATCAAGTAACATCTCCCAACGCTCTTTACCCATCCATGCCCGACACCCCCGTCACCCCCAAACCCGAGGAAGAAGTCCATCAGCGGATGCGGATCAAGATCCGCGCCTATGATCACAAGATTATCGACCAGTCAACCAAGACGATTATTGATACGGCCCTGCGCACTGGGGCCAAGGTCAAGGGGCCGGTGCCACTACCGACCGAAAAGAATAAGTATACCGTCATTCGTTCGGCCTTCGTCCACAAGAACTCACGGGAACAGTATGAAATGCGGACCCACAAACGCCTGGTCGATATCATCGACCCGACGCCGAAAACGGTTGATGCCTTAACGAGTTTGAATCTCCCGGCTGGCGTCGATATCGAAATTAAATCCTAACCTTCCCTCAACTCTTTCTCCAATTACAACGACGGCAATTAGTTCCGCGGATGACCAGACTGGTACCTGACGCCTGAATCCCCGGACAACAGTCGCCGACATGAAACGCCGCTTCTGGTGTGCCATGTTGGCCCGCCGTCAGCGGCGTTTTTTGCACCAACCTCTTACCCTCCCATGAAATTTATTCTCGGCCACAAGCTAGCCATGACCCAGGTCTTCCAGCCCGACGGCACCGTCGTGCCGGTGACGGTCGTCAAAGCTGACCCGAACGCGGTGACCTTGGTTCGCACCAAGGAAAAAGACGGTTATCAAGCTGTCCAAGTTGCCCGTGGCGTGCGTCGCGCCAGCCGGATCAAAAAGCCGCAGCAAAAAGCCTGGGAAGGTTTGGGAAGTTTTCAGGCGGTGCGAGAGTTCCGCGTTGATGACGTCCAGGACATGGCCCGCGGCAAAAAGATCGACCTATCGATCTTTGAGCCGGGGGACGTGGTCCAAGTAACGGCCACTTCCAAGGGTCGCGGATTTGCTGGTGTGGTCAAACGGCATCATTTCAAAGGCGGTCCCGCGTCGCACGGTCATAAAGACAACTTGCGCGCCCCCGGTTCGATCGGCGCCACCTTTCCGCAGCATGTGATGAAAGGCACGCGCATGGCTGGTCGTTTAGGCAACGCCAAGGTGACGGTCAAAAACCTCAAGGTGGTTGCCGTACATCCAGAAAACAATGAACTCTGGCTCACTGGCGCAGTACCCGGTGCCCGCAACGGACTGGTCATGATTCAATCAATGCCCCATGCCGCAGGCTAACGTCTACAACCAAACGGGAGAGAAAGTTAGTACGATTGAGCTTGATGCCAACATCTTTGGCCTCAAACCGAATCGCGGACTGATTTCCCAAGCCGTGGAAACGATTCTGGCCAACCGGCGGGTGGCCATCGCCCATACCAAAACTCGCGGTGATGTCCGCGGTGGTGGCAAAAAGCCCTGGAAGCAGAAAGGCACTGGCCGCGCCCGTCATGGATCGATTCGATCGCCAATCTGGAAAGGCGGCGGGGTGACCCATGGCCCAAAGTCCATCCGCAATTTTTCTAAGAAAATGAACATCCAAGCCAAGCGCCAGGCGCTGCGTATGGTCCTGAGCGAAAAAGCCGCCCATGATCAACTGGCGATCATCAACGACCTTACGCTGGCTCAACCAAAAACGAAAATCTTGGCCGGCACTTTAGCTAGACTGCCCAAGAAAAAAACGACGCTGATCGTCACGCCGAAAACTGACCAAGCTCTCGTCCGGTCAAGCCGTAATATTCCCGGGGTGGCCATCATCCGGGCGGACAGCCTCAACGTCTATGACCTCCTGCGTCATCAACAACTCCTCATCCTCGAACCCGCCTTAGCGAAAATTTCTTCCACCTACGCCAAGTAACCCTATGAGTTTCTTCGATCGCTTTACCAGCCGGAAAGGAAAAGCCGAACCGAAAAAGTCGGCCACGGTTGATGTGGCGCAAAAAAAAGCTTTTGCGAACGTCCCTAGCGGTAAGGAAGATGGGCCGGCGAAGAAAACTTCGGAAAAGAAGGGGACGGAAACGAAATCAGTCGAGAAGCCGGTCAAAGAAACCACACACCAAGCCTATCGGTTACTGCTCCGGCCGGTGGTCACGGAAAAAAGTACCCGTCTGGCGCAGTTGAGCCAGTACGTATTTGAAACCGCGGCTGACGCCACCAAAAACGATATCCGCCAAGCAGTCTATCATGTCTACGGTATCAAACCAGTCGCCGTGAACATGGTGCACTTACCAGGGAAAATCGTGCGCTATGGGCGAACCTACGGTCGGCAAACGACCAAGCGGAAAGCCGTGGTCACATTGCCGACCGGGAAAACCATTGACGTCAGCACATCATAACTTCTATGGGACTGCGCATCTACAATCCAACCAGCCCGGGTCGCCGAAAATCTTCGGTCAATGACTACGCGGAGCTCATCGGTCAGCAACAGCCGGCCAAAAGCCTGATGCGCGTTAAGATCAGTAGCGGCGGCCGCAATATGGCGGGTCGTATTACGGTCCGTCACCGCGGGGGCGGCAACAAACGGCAGTACCGCCTCGTTGATTTCCGCCAGACTCGTTTCGGTCAACCCGCCACCGTGCTCGGTATTCAATACGATCCGAACCGGTCGACGCACGTCGCTTTGATCGAATATCCAGACAAGTCCCAATCGTATATCCTGGCGCCGCAAGACATGAAGATCGGTCAGAGCGTGGTCAGTTCGTTGGAGCGCGTCGAAATCGTGGTGGGAAATCGCACCACCCTAACCAACATTCCGGCCGGTATCCCCATTCATAATGTTGAGCTGCGCCCAGGGCGCGGCGGGGTGCTCGTTCGCTCAGCCGGCAACAATACGACGGTGATGTCGATCGAAGGTGATTATGCCCTCCTGAAGATGCCTTCCGGTGAAATCCGAAAAGTACTAAAAACCAATATGGCCTCAATTGGCCAGCTTTCCAACGTTGACCATGGGAACATTCGCTGGGGCAAGGCTGGCCGGATGCGCTGGCGCGGATTTCGACCGAGCGTCCGTGGCAAGGCGATGAACCCGGTGGATCACCCGCATGGCGGCGGTGAGGGCCATAACCCGATTGGTTTGCCATACCCCAAGACCCCGTGGGGCAAACATGCCTCCGGGGTTAAAACCCGCCACCAAAAGAAATATTCCCGCCATTTAATTATTAGTCGCCGACCACGCTAACCCATGTCTCGCTCACTCAAAAAAGGACCATTTACCGACCCAAAGTTGCTGGCCAAGGTTTCCCGCTTAAAAATGGGCGACAAGACCATCATCAAAACGTGGTCGCGGGATTCAGTCATTACGCCGGCTATGGTCGGCTTCACCATTGGCGTTCACAACGGGAAAAACCATATTTCCGTCTATGTCGTAGAAAATATGGTGGGGCACCGACTCGGTGAATTTTCTCCTACCCGGAAATTTGTCCGTCACGGCGGTAAGATGCAGAAGGAAATTGAGTCGACGGCCACCGGCGCAAAACCGGTCACTGCCCCGACCGCTGAGCCAGCCAAAAAACCTGCTTAAATTATGGAAGTCCGTGCCCATCTCCGCCATCTCCGAACTGCCCCGCGCAAAGTTCGCTTGGTCATCAATCTGATCCGCGGGTTAAGCGTGGAAGCGGCGACCGACCAGCTTCACGTCTTGCCCAAAGGTTCATCGTTGCCGGTGCTCAAACTGCTGCAGTCTGCCGTGGCCAATGCTGACCATAATTTTCATCTCGACACCAAAACACTCAAAGTAAAGTCAATCGTCGCGAACGAAGGCCCGAAACTGAAACGGTATCGGCCCCGGGCCTTCGGCCGCGCCGCCGAAATTCTGAAACGCTCGACCCACATTACCCTCGTCCTGGAAGGGACGGCCCTGACGAAATCGGTAAAGAAAGTGACACCGCCGCCGGCAGACAAAGTTACGGCGGCCGATATCAAGGGTCAACCGGCTGAAGCCAAACCCGCCATGAAACCGGCCGCGGACAAAAGGTCCGCCACGGAAACAGAACAGGTGCACCAAGCGCAGGATGCCAACGTGCACCGGAAAGGATTACACTAATTCTATGGGTCAGAAAGTCCATCCTAAAAGCTTCCGTCTTCGCGTCACCGGTGATTGGAATTCTAAATGGTTTGCCACTCGCGAATACCCCAAACTACTGCGCCAAGATGTGATGATCAGGAAGTTTATTAAAACCAAGGTGCCGGCCGCCGGCATTGCCCGGGTCGACATCGAACGGTCGTTACAGAATCTGACGGTCACGATTCATACGTCTAAACCGGGCGTGGTGATTGGTCGTGGTGGGCAAGGCATCGAATCACTGAAACAGGGACTGCGCCGCCTGCTCATGGGGCAGGGAAAGTTCAATATTCGGGTGAACATCCAGGAAGTGTCGAAGCCAGAACTCTCCGCCCAGATCGTCGTGGGGAATATCGCGGAATCGCTCTCGAAACGCATTCCCTTCCGCCGCGTGCTCAAAACCACGATTGAACAGGTGATGCAAGCCGGAGCCAAAGGAGTCAAAGTATCGGTGGCCGGCCGGCTCAATGGGGCCGACATCGCCCGCACCGAGGTTCTGACTCAGGGCAGCCTGCCGCTGCAGACCTTGCGGGCAGATATCGACTACGGCCGCGGCGAAGCGCCCACCACCTATGGGCGGATCGGCATCAAGGTTTGGATTTATAAAGGTGAAATTTTCAAAAAAGAAACAGCGACTACCTAACGATGTTACTCCCCAAGAAAGTAAAGCACCGAAAATGGCATCGCGGCCGTGTTCGCGGCCGGGCGACGGACAAATTGACGGTCGCCTTTGGCAGCTATGGCCTCAAGGCCACGGAAGCTAAATGGGTGACCGCCCGACAGATTGAAGCGGCCCGCCGCGCGATGACCCACTATATCCAGCGCGGTGGAAAAATCTGGATCCGTATTTTTCCCGACAAACCCGTGACGTTTAAAGGCAACGAAATTCGCATGGGTGGCGGCAAAGGCGCGGTCGATCACTATGTGGCGGTCGTCAAGGCAGGGACGATGCTGTTCGAAATGGATGGGGTTACGGAATCTATCGCCCGCCAAGCCATGCGCCTGGCCGCATACAAGTTGCCCGTCAAGACGAAATTTCTCTCCAAAGAACAAGCCTCGACCGTATGAAATACTCCCAACTGCACGACATGTCTCCGGCCGAACTTCAGCGTCGCCTCCAACAACTTCGCGAACAGCTTCGTGACCGCCGCTTCCAGGTAGCTCAGGGACAATTAACGGATGTGCGGGAAATCCGGGAACTTCGCCAAGATATTGCCCGCCTCCTGACCAGGCTCGGTCAGACTCAACCATCCGCAACGCCAAAATCATGAACCAACTGCAACATCGAAAACTCATCGGCATTGTCACCTCGACCGCCATGCAAAAAACGGTGACGGTTAACGTTGAGCGGACAAAAATCCATCCCAAGTACCATAAGCGCTATACGGTCAGCAAGAAGTACTTGGCCCACGATGAGCAAGGGACCTACAAGCTCGGCGATAAGGTGATGATCGAAGAAACTCGGCCGATGTCAGCCCGGAAGCGCTGGAAAGTCATCCGGACTCTATGACCCAGCCCCACAATAGCCGGACAAACTCTTTTCCCCCGGCCATGAATTATCAAGCCACGATTACCATGAAGCGAGACGCCATGTATTCACTATTGTGGGGCTGGGCATGATCCAGCT
>JACQBO010000011.1 GCA_016194465.1 Candidatus Kerfeldbacteria bacterium | reverse complement strand
TACAATCCCAGGCGATCCAAGCCGAACCACGGTCAAGCATTTCCCGGGCTCATGACTCGTTCCCAAACACAAAACAGCCCTCAGTGGATGGGCATCAACACCTTCATCCCCGCATCTTCGGCGCGCAGGCAAGGCTCCCGAATACCAGTAGCACCTGGCGGGACAGCATCGAATTTGACGTGGGGTGGCTGCTGCTGATCATAGGATGTTTATGGCTAATCAGGCGCCATGTTGATTAGACAAACATAGCCTTGGGGCTCGACTTTTTTCACTTTTTGTCCCTCGACTCCCTTCGTGCTTTCTGTTAACCAAACTCGGCAAAACAGTTTGCGGTGGTTCTGATTTTTTTGGTTGAAGATCGTAGTGATAGAGGTGCATGATGTGTTTAATCCAGTTGCGGTTCACGCGCACGTGTGGAGCTTGATCACATTCATCAAAGGTGATATACTTGTATAAGAAATATTAGAAAATAGCGTGAAAAGTAAAAAACATATCAATTTTACACCTATGTCGAAAACTGATGTGCCCTGTCGGAGCATACGAAGACTGTAAGTAATACTCAAAAATAGCATCATTTTTATAGGAAAATTGATAACAAAAATGCAAAGTCCCCAATAAAAGGGGATTTTGTTATCATTTTTGTCGGTAAAAATGATTACAAATTCTAGTATTACTTACACTACCAGGTTTGGAGGACCGGGTGGGGATTTTTATTTTCGAAAGAAATCGTGAGGCAGTCGAACCTATTGAACACGCCGAAACATGGCCTCTTTGGTCTTACAAGTTCTTCAATTGTTCCAAACTGTCTCGCAGTATATATTTCAACATGGCCCGTCCTTTTGTTGTCTTAAGATACTTTTTTCGCCCGCGGGCGTCAATCTTGGATCGATGGCCTTCGCAATAAATTAACACTAGTGGTCGGCGCCAATGCGTGGACCATGTTTCACCGCGATCATGTTGATCCCCGCGTCGAACAAGACCATTCGTTGTGCCCGAATAGCATTGATGATCTTTTAAACTATATAAAACGTATACCCAAAAACTTGGTAGGTCCATAAGAATCCTTTCTCTCGTGCACCACTTGCTTCGCTGCGGGTGCGCGACGGCGCCAAGCCTTGAATATGTCCGCAAGCCCAGAACCACTCCCTTCGGTCGGGTTCTAGACAAAAACCACTCGCCCACACTATTCGCTGAAACTCGATTCGTTCCTTAGACAGTGCTTTTGGCGCCGCCAAGAATCCGAGCGTCAGCGAGTGGTTCTTGGTTGCGGGTGGGGGAGTCGAACCCCCTGCCTGCGGATTATGAGCCCGCCGTGCAGCCGTTACACTTCCCCGCGTCGACGCTCTCGTGAGCGGTTTACAGTATAACGAAGATCAATCAATTTGACAAGACACACGTCAATCGACAACCCACGCTGATGGTGTATACTAAACTTGAAATGAAGATCGAAAAAAATTGAAAGGAGGTGTTGCATCATGATTTCCTTTTCTCTCAATTGGCTGGCGGTTGTGGCCGCGACGGTGGCCGCGATGATCGTTGGCTATGTTTGGTACTCGATGGGCGTTTTCGGTAAGGCCTGGATGACCGTCATTGGTAAGACGCAGGAAGAGCTCAAGAAGGACATGGGCCCGGCCATGGGTGGGATGCTCGTCACCGCCTTTTTAGAAATGCTTGTCCTCGGCACCGTCTTGAAGGCCTTTGCGCCGGACGGCACCTACCAGGCCGTCGTTGACGGTATCTGGATTTGGCTTGGCTTTGTCGCCACAATTATGTTCGGCGGGATCCTCTTCGAGCATCGATCGGCCAAGTTGTTTTGGATCAATTCCGGTTACCATCTCGTCAATATTGTCATCGGTACAATTATTTTGACTATGTGGAAATAGGTGAACGTACCTATACGGTCACATTGACAGAGTCGCCTCGAAGCGGTTATGATCATAGCCGCTTCGCTGTTTTTATGGATTAAATATTTCACCGTGTTTCTCACCACCCACGCCGCGGCCGGCATTCTCATTAGCCATTACGTGCGCAGCCCAATCGAGGTGTTCGGCTTGGCCTTTGCTTCGCATTTTGTCCTCGATTTCGTCCCCCATGGTGATGAGCAACTCTATCATGATGAGGAGTGGCGTTCGGGCCGACGCTACCGCCGGGTGGCGATCATTAACGCCATTGATGTCACCGTCATGGCCGCGATGGCCCTTTGGGCCATTGCCAACAACCCCCTGCCGAATAGCCACCTGATGCTGATCGGCATTCTCGGCAGCATCATTCCCGACTTCCTCAGTCATCTGTTCCCGGTCGTCCACAAACGCTTGTCTTGGTTATTCCTCGTCCGCTGGCTCTATGGTCTGACCAAACCAACCGGCTTACGGTATCTGGTCCGGGCCCAAAACTGGTTTCACGATGCTCTCCATCACGACATTATTCGCTCCGACATCTCCTTCCAAAGCGGGCTGATCATGCAAGTGTTGCTCGTGATCCTCTTTCTCGGTCTGGCCCGGTAGCGATGTATTCCCCGCTCCATGCCTCGGCCGGCCTCCTGTTAGCCACACTGGCCCCCAACCCAGTCGTCGCCTTTGGCCTGGGCGTCCTGAGTCACTACGTGCTTGACGCCATCCCCCATGGTGACATGAATGGTCCGGCTTGGATTTTTGGCGGGCGAAAAGTTCCGCATCTTGTCTATATCGAAATTGCCGACTTGGGCTTGGCGGCCGCGGCTGTTTTTATCCTGACGGCCCAGTTCGCCCCGAGCGTCATGCCAAAGTTATGGCTCGGGGCTCTTGGCGGCATTACCCCTGACCTCCTCTGGGGCACTGAGTATATGATGCAGCGCTTCCATTGGCGGGTACCAGGATTCAGTGCTATCCTGCATTGGCATAGCCGCTGGCATGCGTTTGTCCACGCCCGAAAAAAAATTGACGTGCCGTACCTGGTTGGGCTTGGCTACCAAGGGCTGTTGTTAGTTTTGCTGCTAGGG
>JACQBO010000016.1 GCA_016194465.1 Candidatus Kerfeldbacteria bacterium | reverse complement strand
TGAACGCAATCGGCTCAACAGGTGAATAAGTTTTCTCCTTTTTCAGTGTCTGAGCCAAGTCGAGGGGCAGGTCGGGCTTTAGGAAATTGCGCTCGAGAGGTTGTAGAGTGGGAGCAGAATCGCCATGACAATCACGGCCACGGCCCCGCCCATGACCACCAGAATCAACGGTTCAATGATGCTGACGAGGTTGGCCACTAGGTTTTCCAGTTCTTTAGCGTAAAAGGTCGCCAATTTGTCGAGAATCAAGTCTAGTTTTCCGGTTTGTTCACCGACAATCATCATTTGCGGCAACATCGGCGGCACGATGCGGCTCTGGACATAGACGCTAGCAATTGAATTTCCAGCTTCTACTTCGCGAATCGTCTGTAAGGTCAGTTCTTTGTAGAGGACGTTGCCGATGACGTCAGACACGATTTCCAAGGCGCGGGTAACCGGGATACCACTGGAAATAAGCGTGGAAAAGCTACGGGAAAAACGAACCAGGTAAATCTTTTGAAAAATCTGGCCAAAAATCGGCAAGTGGAACTTGAGAATGTCGAATTGGCGATGGCCGGCCGGCGAACGGATGTAGAGGCGGAAGAAGGCCACCGCCACCGCAATCAAGGCGGCCAGGAGCCACCAGAAGTGTTGCAGAAAACTGCTGAGGCCAATCAGGAGACGAGTCGCCAGCGGGAGTTTTGCGCCGCCGGCGAGCAGTGCGTCGGTCAATTTTGGAATGACAAAGATCATCATCAAGACGCCGATGATGATCATGGCGCCGAGAATAAAACTGGGATAAATCATCGCCCCGCGCATTTTACTTTCCAGGTCATAATCCTTTTCCTGTTGATCGGCCAAGTAGTTGAGCGTCTCATCAAGTTTTCCGGTCGTTTCACCCGAACGGACCATGTGAATGAAGAAATCGGAGAAAGCTTGAGGATAGCGGGCTAAGCTGCCCGAGAGTTTCGCGCCGCCATCAACTTCGTCGGCGATTTCCGAAATCATGATCTTGAACGTGATGTTCGATGTTTGCTTCACCAGGATCCGGAGCGCTTGCACGATTGGCACCGTGGCCGAGATCATGACCGCCAATTGCCGGGCAAAAAGGACGACATCTTTTTTTGGGACGCGATTGAAAAAACCGAGCGACGACTGAAAAATCGTGTTCTGTTTCCGTTCGCGTAAAGTCAGGATGGTCAGGAGTTGTTCTTTGAGCGTGTCTTGAGCCACCGCCTCATTGGGCGCCTCGACCGCTCCGGCCACCGTCAATCCTTGCTCGTTTTTCGCTTTGTAATCGTAGACCGGCATGCTATTTACTTAACGCTTTCACGGTGGCCGGATCCTGGGCGCTGGCCAAGGCATCTTCGAGGGCGATGGTGCGTGCTTTGACTAGCTCGGCCAGGCTACGGTCGAGTGAAACGAGCCCGGCTTCGCGGGAAGTTTGCAGGACGTTGGATAATTGAAACAGCGCACCATCGCGGATCACCGCCCGGACTGGCGGGGTGGGAATCATGACTTCGGCCACGACGACGACTCCCCCGCCGACGCGCGGCAAGAGGCGCTGACTGACGATCCCGGCGAGCACGTTGGACAGTTGATTACGAACCTTGGCCAGGTCGCCGGCCGGGAAACTATTAAAGATGTTTTCGATGGTGGCCAGGACCGATGACGTATTCATGGTCGAAATCACCAGACGGCTGGCTTCCGCCGCTTCCAGAATCGCCCCGAGTACTTCGGCCCCGCTCGCCTCGGACACCACGATCACGTCGATGTCTTCACGACTGGCCATGGTAATTGCCTGAGCGGCGGATAAAGCATCCCGACCGACTTCCCGCTGCTCAATCATGCTCTTGTTGTTGACGAATAAGTATTCAATCGGCTGCTCGACCGTGACTATGCTCGCGTTTCGGGTTTGGTTGATATCGTTGATAATCGCGTTCATGGTCGTGGTCCGTCCCGCCCCATAGGGTCCGGTGATCAGTACCAGGCCGCGCGGCAGCTGGGAAAACTCCTGGACCGCGGGCGGTAGGCCAAGATCACGTAAGGATTTCATGGTCGAATTAATGAAGTGAATGGAGACCGCCAAGCCACCGCGCTGATACAGCACCGAGATTTTAAACCGTAGTTGCGGGTTGAGGCTGGTGGCAATGATGACTTCTTTTTTTTCGTCAAGACGCTGACGTTGTTCCGTGGTTAAAAGCGTGGCCACGACAGTGGTCATGAACTCAGGACTGATGTTGGTCTCATTCTCGAGCGGCACTAATTTACCGTCGACCCGAAGCATCGGCGGGCTACCAATAATAAAGTGTAAGTCCGAGGCGCGCCAACTGGCCGCGGTGGTAATAATCCGCTTGAGGGTAATGGAATCAGTCGCGCCCATGCTTCCCCTGCTGTTTCAGAACCTCCGCAATTTTGGCAATCACTTCGGAAGGCATGAAGTGGGCCTTGATTAGGTAGTCAGCCGCGCCCAGTTCCAACCCTTTGACCACGTCATCCTTTTGCCCCAGGTTCGTCAGGAGAATGACCGGAATGTTTTTAGTCGCCGCATCCTTTTTGAGGGCGCGCAGGACGTCAAAACCGTTCATTTTAGGCAGGAGAATGTCAAGCAGAATCAAGTCGGGTTTCAATTTTTTGGCTTTTTCTAAACCAGACTTGCCATCAGTCGCCAGCTCGGCTTGGTAGCTTTCCAAGGTTAGTTTGGTTACATACATTCCGGCCAAGAAGGTATCGTCCTCGATCAGGAGGAGTTTGGCCCGCGGCTGATCGTTGTTATTTTTCGTGGGGGTCATAGCTGGTTGGTTAAGCCCGGGTCGCGCTCCAAACCTCCTCGATGGTCGTCTGACCGGACATGGCTTTAAAAATACCATCTTGTTTCATAGTGAACATCCCTTGACGGATAAACTCCTTGCCGATCCGTTCGATGAGGTCGCCGCCCGTGACGATAATTTTTTTGATGGCCTCATTGACCTCGAGCACTTCGGAAATGGAAACGCGACCTTTGTACCCAGTGTTCTCGCAGCGGGCGCATCCTTGCCCCTGCCAGAATTTCAACGGCCGGTCATAGGATAATTCTTTCGGCCAGGAAGTTTTGGGCAGTACGGAAATGGTTTGCAGGATATCGTCTTCTAAATCCTTGGGGATGGTCATACCTTGCTTACAGTAAGGACAAACGCGCCGTACCAGCCGCTGGGCCATGACCACGTTGAGTGACGAGGCAATAAGGAAGGGTTCGATTTTCATATCGACCAGACGCGGGACAGCGCCCAGGGAGTCATTGGTATGGAGGGTTGACAACACGATGTGGCCGGTTAAGGCAGCGTGGACGGCGAGGGCGGCCGTTTCATTGTCACGGATTTCTCCGACCATAATAATGTCCGGGTCTTGACGCAAGATCGAGCGCAGACCGGCGGCAAAGGTCAAGCCCACTTCCGGGTTCACCTGCGACTGATTAATTCCCTTCATGTAATACTCGACCGGGTCCTCGAGGGTAATGATGTTAACCCCTTCTTCGTTCAAGATGCTCAGCAGGGCATAGAGGGTGGTGGATTTTCCCGACCCGGTCGGCCCGGTGATCAGGAACATGCCGTGCGACCGGGTGACCGCCTCTTTCATGACGTCGAGGTTTTTGCCGCTAAAACCGAGATTGACCAGGTCGATCATGTTCGACGAGGTGTCGAGGATACGCATCACCACCTTTTCATTGTTGATCAGCGGTAAGGTAGAAACCCGATAGTCAATGTCATGACCTTCGATCGTCATCCGGAAGCGGCCATCCTGCGGCACCCGCGTTTCATCTATTTTTAAATTGGACAGCACCTTGATCCTGGCCACTAACGACGAGTGGATGTGCTTCGGCAAGGTCAGCGAGGTATGTAAAATACCATCAACGCGGTAGCGCACCCGGGTCTCGTCACCCACCGGTTCAATGTGCACGTCCGAGGCCTTGCCTTCAACGGCGTGACGGAGAACGACCGAAACGATTTTTGAAACCGGCGCCGTCCGGACGACTTCTTCGAGGCCCTTTTCGGACAACTCCACATTTTCCAGGTCCTTGCCAATATCGGCCTCCGCCCCCTTCAGCGCTTCCTCGACTTCGGCCGACAGACTCTCGTACTGTCGGAGGACGTACTTCAGCCCGGCTTGGGAAGTAATGAAATACTTCATTTGCCAGTTGTTCTTCCGGGCGATGTATTCGATCGCCTCCAAGGCCCGAAAGTTTGTCGGATCAACCATGGCCACCGACACCACCGAGTTTGATTTGGCGAAAGCCACCATTTGATAATTGGCGGCGAGCTCTTGCGGCACAATATTCAAAATTTCCGCCCGGACAATT
>JACQBO010000015.1 GCA_016194465.1 Candidatus Kerfeldbacteria bacterium | reverse complement strand
GTGGAAAAGTCGGTCTACATGACCGGCCCGCTGATGTCCAGCCGCGAGTCCTACAACGAGCGGCGGAACGAGCTGATCCACGACATCGAGGACCAGATTCAACACGGCGTCTACCGGACCTCAACCGTCGAGGCCAAGGCCCCAGACCCGATCACCGGTGAAACGAAGAGCATCCAGGTGGTCAAGATCACTACCGACGCGACTGGCAACCAAGCTCGTCAGGAGCAGTCGCCATTGGAGCGCTTCGGGATCCAAACCTTCAACCTCTCGCTCAATTCCCTCGACTACGAGGAGACGGTCGAGAAGCAAATCAGGCAGCAGCAGGAAATGACCATGGCCGTCCAGACGGCTATCGCCGAAGCCCGCAAGGCCGAACAGGCCGCCATCACCGCCGCCAAGAACGGTGAAGCGGAAGCGGCCAAGGCCAAGTGGGCCCAGGAAGTGGTCAAGGCTAAGGAGGTCACGCTGGCCCAGCAGCACCTAGCAGTCAACACCCTCGAAGCGCAGGCAGCCGAGCAGCGCAAGCGCCAGCTCATTCTCGAAGGAGAAGGGGAAGGTGAGAAGAAGCGTCTGGCCATGGTCGCTAACGGCGCCCTCGAACAGAAACTCGCCACCTACCTCGAAACCCAAAAAGTCTGGGCCGGGGCGTTCGAACGGTTCCAGGGCCAGCTCGTGCCGGGCGTGGTCATGGGCGGCGGTGCCAATGCCGCTCCGGCCTCCGGGGTCCAGAATTTCATGGACCTGATGAGCGTCAAGGCGGCGCGGGACCTCAACCTCGACATGAGCCTCCCGGCCGGCGCCCAAGCCGCCAGGAAGTCCGGCAAGTAACACCTCGTGCGAACTCTAAACTCAAACCGACGCCAACCGCGTCAACCAGCCCGATCAGCAATGATCGGGCTTTTTCTTTTTTGGCAGTTTGCGATATACTGACGGTGATGAAACCGTGGCATTATATTGTAGCGGGTCTGATTGTCGGCTTAGTGCTGGGTGTCGGCTGGGGCTTAGTGCGGCCGAAATCAACCATCGCCCCGACGATAAATACCAATGTGAACCGCACCTTGACCAACATCTCGACCACGGGCGCGACTATTGATTTTAATACGAATGACCTGCCAGACCGAGACCCGAAGTTTCATTTTACCGCCAAAATCCCGGCCACGTGGGCGGCCAATAACACCAGCGACGGCCAGACCATCTACTTCTTTAATCCCAGCCATGGTTCAACGCTGCCAGATGCGACCGTGCTGGTAACGTACTACCAGGCCAGTACTTTCAGTCTTCCCTGGTCGACCGCCAGCAGCAGCCAGGCGATTGACAAGACCATTGATGGCTATCCAGCCCGATGGTACCAGTGGACGACCGGAACGGAAAAAGTATCGGCCGGAGCGTCCCCAATGAGTCAGGACTCATTACAAAGCCATCGAGCGCTTGACCTCCAAGTCACCAGGTCGAAGCAAAAATTATTCTACCGCTTTTCCGCGGCCACTTCGGTCAGCGACACGAATTGGAAGAATTTTATCGATTCATTAATCGTCACCTAATGGCCAAGTCTATCTCCGATCCAAAAGTACAACTGGCGATCGGCGGGGCGATCGTGGTCCTGGCTGGTATTGTAGCCCTGACCCACTACAAGTTTCCGGCCAAAAATGTTAACCTCGACTACCGCGTTTTAAGCAAGCCTCTGACAAGCAATACCAATGACCAAAATATTTCATTAACAAATACCTCTGTGCAAAACACCTACACATTTCCCGGGAAGTTGGCGCCTGAAAAAATCCATCACAAACAAGTCCAGATGATTACCAACAAGGGTGAGATTGTTTTTACCCTGGACGACGCCCAAGCGCCGCTGGCAGTCAGTAATTTCGTCTATCTCGCGGAGCAAAAATATTTTGATAAGCTTACCTGGCACCGGGTCGTGCCCGGCTTTGTCATCCAGGGCGGTGACCCAACCGGGACTGGCCGGGGAGGACCAGGATATCAATTTCCCGATGAGCCCGTCACCGGGGACTATACGGCGGGCCCAAGAGCTACACTATTTTCGGTCACGTGACCAAGGGCCTGGATGTCGCCCACACGATCATCGTCGGTGACACGATGCAAACGGTGACGATTGAACCTCAGTCATAACTCCGATGAAGATTCGCTGGCCAGAAGAAGTGATTGAAAAACTGAAAGAGCTGACGGCGGACACCCCACCGTCGTATCGAAAATACATTGATGTCACGGCCAAGCTAGCCGGAGAACAGCAGGCCGAACGTTTAGGCCGGTCCGAGGTTGATGAAGATGCGATGGTCCGCGGTTATATTACGTGTGTCCCCAGACATTTACGCGATGGGATTGAGGAAGTTTTAAGCGAGCATAATATTGACTTGATTTATTTTCGCCCGGTATTTGACGAGCCGCAGGCCCTGATCCACCCGAAAACAAAACCGTCAGTTCCGCCCAGCTAGCCAGTTGTGTTTCTTCGGCCCAGGTGTAGGATAGAGATATCCTACGTTCTTTACATACTTGCCGCGAAAGGAGGTGCTGGTCATGCGCGGGAACACGTTGCTGCCTATATTACTGCTGTATGGCTTGGCCGCTCCCATCTCGGCTTTAGCCGAAACGGACTTGCTGAGTGCCCATGGCTCTTCTTACATCGACCCGCTATGGCGCTCGATCGGCATCGGCCAAGGCTGGTCCTGGGACCTACCAGATCAACCATTACTGGCTTCGCAATCTTTACCTCTGGCTATGCGGGACACGCTACCGCTGCGCAGCTACGTCTTCATTCTCGATCCTGGGCATGGCGGGCCAGATGCGGGTGCGCGGTACAGGGTTGAAGGGACTCGTGTCTCTGAATCCCAATTGACGCTCGGTTTATGTCTGCATCTTCAAGATTCGCTTGTCACCCTCGGGGCTCGCGTCGTCCTGACCGTAGCCATACCAGCGACGGTCTCCTGGAGGATGATCGGCTCATCCTTGATTCCGGATTCGGGCGCGGTGAAGTTCAACCTGCCCGGCGCCCCGGCCATCACCAAAGGCCGGATCGGTTTAGCCCATCGACTACAGGTGGTTGATCTCGTGCGCCAGTCTTTTCCGGGCGAAGAACCGATCTGGATTTCCATCCACTTCAATGCCGCGCCAGGTCGCCATGGTCGACCGGAAGTGCGCGGCGCACAGTTCATCTACCCGGCAAAGGGACCCGTGCCACCATTGGCTCGGGAACTGGCTAATGTCTTTGCCGGGGTCCAAGCCCTGCTCCCGCACCGTTATTATCCGCTGGCTCCCAGTGGTTTCGGACATGGCGTCAAGAACCTGTTCGTTCTGCGCCGGAATTCAACGTTTGTTTCGACCATTGGTTGGATCCGGAATGACAGCGCCTGCTCAGTCCTCTGCGAGCTCCTCAACCCGCGGAATCCGCACGATCGCCGGCGCCTGACAGAACCTGGTTCTTTAACCCATCTGGCTTCGCTCGTGACGAGGGCCATCCGCAACACATACGCCGGTCAGTAACTATGGCCGGCGTTTTTCTTTCGGCAAACTCAGGCCTGATATGGTAAAATGTATCTATGCCGAAAAAGACGTCGAAAGAGCAAACCAGCTTGTTTGATACACCCAGAAATGGGACCAAGACACGGCAGCGGCCGGTGGTCAAGAAAAAGTCGCCGAAGCCGATTCCCCCCGAACCAGGCAAGAAACGTTGGTTGTCGCCCACGGCCATGGAAAACATGCGCCGATGCCCGCGCTGTTTTTGGCTGCAGTTCAATATGAAGATTTACCAACCCGAGGGCATTGTGTCCCGTCTGGCGAATCGCTATGACACCTTGGTCAAAAAGTATTTTGACCTCTACCGCGGCACGCCGGACCTGCCGCCCTTGGTGGCCGGACAAATCGAAGGTCGGCTACAAAACCCTTTTCAGGAGATCTACTTTGCTAACATAAATCCGAAATACGGTTTTAAGGGGAAGCTTGACGAATGTATTGTTCGGGCCGATAGAAAATTCACGCCGGT
>JACQBO010000014.1 GCA_016194465.1 Candidatus Kerfeldbacteria bacterium | reverse complement strand
CGGAACTCGAAGAAACATTCGGGCCTTTGCTCCATGACACTTTCCCGTCGCGCGTGAGAACAAACAATTTTGGTGCCGCCGGAACGTACAACTTGCCGTCTGCGCCAACAGCCGGCGAGCCGACGCGCGTCTGCTTGGTGTCATATTTCCAGAGTAAGTTTCCCGCAGCATCAAAAGCATAGACGTTGCCGTCTGGCCCGGCATGAGCGTCGCCACCACCCAAGTAAATCCGGCCTTTGCTGTCGATGCTCGGCGGGTAGGAGATGGCGCCGTCGGTCAGGTAGCTCCACTTGACCGTGCCGTCTGATTTGAGCGCGTAAAAATATTTATCCCAACTGCCTTCGTAGACCGTGCCGTCGGGACCGATGGTTGGGCCGAAGTGGACTTCACCGCCGGTGTTGATTTGAAGGCGATCAGGGCGGTCGGCGTGCCAAGATACACTGTCCCTTTCGCATCAATCGCCAGGCTGTTTGGCGGCGCGCCTTTGCCGCCAGCGGTCGCCTGGTATTTCCATTTGACGTGGGCTTTGGCTGGTCCTTGGACACTGGCGTAGCCGGTATGGCTGGCGGTGCCATGGAACATCGGCCAGCTGAACGTGGCGGCCTGACTGTGGACAACGGAAAGGGCGGCCAATAAACCAATCAAGGAGAACGACCAAACTTTTTGTGATGGATTGTTGTTCATATCTCCAAGTATAGCGCGGTCAACTCAGAAAGAAAATAGCCGCCCTCCCGATGTTCTGAGAGAGTGGCGGCTGGGGTGGATTGACAGAAAACTGCGCCCCTCTTGACAGACGTGGAAAATGATGTAAACTAAGACTCAAGATTTTGGTGGCTTTATTCCGCAGATCGCGGACCAAAGCATTTTTATTATTAGAACAATCTCTATACCAAAATCTGTTCCCGAGTGGCTTGGCGAGGCCATGAAACAATCGCCCAATAAGGGTTTCCGTCTAGCCGCTCATCTTCAAGGCTTGCCCGAAGATATCTTTGCCACCGCCGAGGATCTGTTTCGGTCTACCAAATGCGTTGAATTTGTGCCTCTGCGCGGAAAAAAACACCCGGGCATAATGATTATTCTTGACCGGAAGTTCAGCCTCTGGTTTTTCCGCGAGGATGATCATTTTACCTATGACGGTTTTGAAATCGGGGACTATTCGGAATGGCCGGAACGGCAGCAACTAGTGTTTGACAAGATCAAATGAAGGATTTATTCTAGATTCACTATTTCCGGTGGCGGAAAGCATTATCATCCATGAGCAACGATCCAATCACTAAACAAGATCTCAAGGAATTCGGCCAAAACCTTGAGCAAAGACTGACTACCACAATTCATTCGGTTGTGAATTCTGCTGTTGATGAGCTGGGCGGAATGATCAAGCAAGGCTTCGACCATGTCGATGAACGATTCGCCGCAGTTGATCGCCGGTTTGATGGCATAGACCAACATCTTGGAAGAATTGATCTCCGGCTGCCCAACGTCGCCTACAAAATGGACGTTGACCATCTGACGAGGCGGGTCGACCGGATTGAACGACGGATCGGGATTGATGCGGAGTAAACTCTAGCCATTTTTCTTATTGAGACTCATTCTCAATAAGTCAATGAATAATAAACAAATTGCCGCTCTCCCGATGTTCCGAGAGAGCGGCTTTGGTACGAAATTACATCTTGCGATGGTATTCCCAGATATTGCCTTCGGAAAAGAACGCTGGTTCAGGTGGTTGTCTTTCGCGGCCTTCCAGTACCCCCTCCTTTTTCAATGCATATATGTGAGACATCACTTCGAGGAGGGAGATTGGTCGCTGCTTCTTTTTCCGCAGCTCAGCTTGTAGTTCGGGAACGGTCAGCCAGACATGTGCCCTGACCACAAGTAGCACTTCTTGCTTCGTCACCTTCATGCCGCGCAGGTGAGAAACCGTGAGTGCTAGCAGTGGCCAAACGACGATCAAAAGACCGAGGGGGACGAAGAGAACAATCTTCCAAAGCCAGGTAATGTGCAAAAGCCAGAGAAGGATGGCCAGGAGGAACAGCAGCGCTAAGTCGCGTTTGATTCCCAAATCTCGACCTGGAGTTCTGTCCATGATCAGATACCTCCTAAACTGTTTGAGACAGACCTTCCAACTATCAATGTAGCGGTGTCTTATCACGGCTGCGTATTGATGTCAAGATGAAACTCACATCTGAATCGCAAAAAAACTCTCCAGCCGAAAACGTCATGCAATATGGTTAGACTTATAATGGCCTTAAATCAAAGTAGAAGTCTTGACCTTTACCTAAAAATACATTAAGGTCACGGAAAACAAGAAGCTCCTTTGTCCTTTTGGAGGGTGGTATGATCAAAATTCGTCCTTACCAAGATGCTGACTATGAGAGCGTCAAGCGTAATTTGGAAGAAGGAAAGCTCTTTGACCCAGTGTGGGACAGCCGCAATAATCTTCTTCTGAAGGTCACGCGTGCTCCCGATTCGATCATGGTGGCTGAGAAAGACGGCAAGGTGGTTGGCAACATCTATATTCTCGCTGATGGCTGGAGTGCATTCATCTTTCGTCTCACAGTCGCTACCAAGGCCCAGGGGTCGGGTATCGGCACTGAGCTTCTGAACGCAGCTGAAGACTGGGTCAGAGACCAAGGAATCGAAGAGATCGCCGGTTTCGTAGATGACTCAGACGATGCGCTCAAAGCGTGGTACATCAAGCGAGGCTATAACTTGACCGGTCAATACCGATCTATGTGGAAGCGAGTCATACCCGATGGGGCGACCTAAACAGTCGCCCCGCAGTTTTTGTACAACCGATACATTTTGCGATTAAATTTGTGTCTTGGAGAAAAAGTAACTCCCCAAAGCCAGGAAAGTAGCTGCCCTAAACCGTCTTCCGATACCGCATAACCGCAATCGGCACAAAAACCACGAGAATGCCGACTTGCCGCATTGGCTTTGGCGAAGTAGGCATTTCCTCAGACATCGACGCTCCAAACTGGGATTGACAAAAGTCTACCTACGGTCTACGGTAACTACGCTCGAAAACTACACTTCTTCTGGAAAGGAAGGTGTGCGAAATGGATGAGAAAAAAGCCCTTTTTGTTAGGATCCTGAGCGAAGCCGCCGAGGCGATGGAGCAAAAGGGAACGATCGCTCCCCTCCTAGGGTGTGCGGCAATTCTTCGGCAGGAACTCGTCGTTCCAGAATCGACCGTCGCCTTCGTTGCCTTTGTCATCAGTAGCATCGCGACCAGGTGTAGCGACCTGATGGCATCGGAGAGTTGGCAGCACCTCACACCTGGTTTTCGCTCCGCCCATGACTACGAACGAGACCTGGTGAAGAAGTTGGCGCCCGATCTTCGTCAGGCCGCCAACGATCTACGGACAGTTGGATCGAGCGGCAATGATGTTTGGAACATGCGTGGCGAGTATCGTGCAATAGCCAATCTTTTTTGGGACACGATAGACCTCCAACGCACCGTCATGGTCCTGAACCTGAACCGCTGACAAAGGCGCGTCGAGCTTAGCTCGACGCGCCTCTTATTTTTGTATAATTTTTCTTAGACCGTCTTCCGATACCGCATCACCGCAATTGGCACAAAGACAACAAGAATACCAACCGCCCAGAGAATCGAGTACCAGACGGCATGGCTCGAGCCAATGCCTTCGGTCAGATAGCGAATGGCGTTGACGGTTTGGGTGACGGGCTGGTTGTTGGCAAAGAGTTGCAGCCAGTGCGGCATGGTCTTGGTGGGGACAAAAACCGAGCTGGCAAAGACGAGCGGGAAGACCCAGATGAAGCCGGTGGTCTGGGCGGTTTCGGGATCGCGGACGAACAGACCGATGATCAGCGAAATCCAGGAAAAGGCGTAGGCGAACAGCAGGGCAATCGGAATGGCCAGTAACCCAAAGCCCCAGCCGTGATGAAAGCGGAACCCGATAATACTGCCCACGCCAAGCATGATGCAAATGACCAGCAAATTGCGCATCGCGTCGGCCAAGGTCCGGCCGGCCACAATCGCCGCCCGGCTCATCGGTAAG
>JACQBO010000013.1 GCA_016194465.1 Candidatus Kerfeldbacteria bacterium | reverse complement strand
TGAATTTTTGCCTTGCGGATCGGAAAGACGCTCATCGGCGATGGGCGGTGGCGGGAAAACATGGATCGCGTCGGAGCGCTGACCACCAATTCGAGCCGGCCATCATTCGGGTGGACACGACTAGTCATTGGCCGCAAGTTGGAAATACTGATTCGGGCTTGGGGATCGGTTGACTCGACGGTGTATTGACTGTCGCACGTCACCCGTGCCGCCGCTGGGACCGTCGCTTCGAGCATAAAAAAATGCCCATCGGCTTCCCCGACGTCGAGATTCTGTATGACCCGGCGGGACAAGATATCGCAGGCGTCGGGCCCGATCGGAATGCCGAGAAACTCGGCGATGGTTTGTGGCTGGCCGAGCGGAATACAGCCCAGCGTCACGCGGTGCTCAAGCACCACCGGCAGAATCCGGGTCATGGTCTTGTCGTTGCCGATGGCCACGATCGTGGTTGCGCCCCGTTTGATGGCTTGCGCCGTCGCTTCCAGCGGGTTCTTTAAAATCGTCATCTTTTCCTGCCGGCCCTGGATGCCGAGGGTGGTCAGTCGGTTCTCGATTTTTTGCAGATCGTGCCGGTACTTCGATTCCTGCAGAAAACTGTCGAAGAGATAGAAATACATTACTTCTCTCCGTGTCTGGTTTCGGCTTTCGCTTCGGCCACGACTTCATGCCCGCTCATCATGACTTTGCCGTGGAGCACGGCGCCGTGGGCGACGCTGATCGTCTGGGTGTCAACATTGCCGATCACCTTGGCCGAGGCGGCTAATTCCAAGCGACCGGTACATTTGACGTGGCCGCGGATTTCGCCGGCCACCCAAATATTCCCGGCCTCGACATCGGCCTTGAGGATCGCCCCTTCGCCAATCCGCAAATTTTTGCTCGTTTTGAGCGTGCCCGAGACGTGACCCTCAACCACAATGTCTCCGGCGCCGACAAAGTTGCCGTCGACTTTAACCGTCGAACCGATGATCGTTTCTACGTCTTTGCTGTCCATGCCGTCGTCGCGATGTTGGAAAATAGCCATAGGGGTGAAAAAAAGTAAACAGCCCTCCTGCCGTGATTGTAGGAACGAACCACGGAACTGTCAACGCGGCTGGTTTTTTGACCCCCGATTAGGTAGGGGGAATAACCAACACCCAACCAGGAAGAATAAGGGGATGGCTCAGACTCATGCCCGGGAAACGGGCCTGATTGGCGTTGATCAGGGTGGTCACTTTTGATCCTGACCCCATGATATGATGGGCGATCGACCAGAGGGAGTCACCAGACTGCACGACGTACGTGGTCGGAGTTTTAAGTTGCAGCACCGGAGTGGAGACGCCGGCCGCGCGACGGGTAAAGGTGAAGAAGCCTTTCGGCACGCTGCCCTTGCCGCTCTGATCAAAGGATTCGATGAACAGGTGGTGCGATCCAATCGAGAGATGATCCGGCAAGGTGACCGTCATAACCAGCCCGGCCGCCACGACGTCAATCGGTGTCGCCAGCTGCCGAATAATTTTTTCATCCAGGAAGACTTTAATGATGGCATGGCCCGGGGCGACGAACCGATAGGTCACCGTTGGATGCTGGCGGTCGCCGACTTGTGTGTCGACCACCGTGACCGCGATGCTGCCGATCACCCGCGAGAACGTGATGGGTGCCGATGGATCGCTGGTATTTCCCTGGGCATCGCGAGCCCGGACGGACATGGTGTGGCCCCCGAGCGACAATGCATCGTTCAGTCTGGTCTGGAAAGCGCCGCCAGCGTCGGTCGGAACGGTTTGCACGAACCGACCATCAACGATCATGTAGATGCCGACATTGGCTGGACCCGTGCCGGTGATCAGCGGATGGGGATCAACGATCGACTGGCCACTGACCAAACTGGTGATCATGGGTGTGGCCAGGACGATGACCGCCGGGGGAGGAGGGGTTATTTCCGGTTGGCTGGTGGCGCTGGTGGTGAAACTCAGATCGCTTGAGCTGCCAACATTTCCCGCCTGGTCAATGCTATTTGCCCGGGCATGGTACTCGGTTGCGGCCGTTAGCCCGGAGATGGTGACCGAATGACTCGTCAGCAGGCTAGTATCTTCCGTGGTCGTCGTGCCATAGACAGTCGTGACGCCGTAGTCAATTTGGCTGGTCGCCGCTTCATTCGACGTCCAGGTCAGGGTGGCAGAGGTGGTGCCCGGACTGGCGGTAAAACTACTGATCGACGGAGCGGTCGTGTCCTTGAGAATGGTGAAGACGTCATCGACTTCATTGCTCAGGCCATCAAGCGCGTAGACCCGAACGGAAACGTAGTTCGTGCCTTCTTGGAGGCTAGCAAAATCAACACTCCAGTCAGTGGTGTAACTATCGGTGTCAGTCGTAAAAATATCGGTCCAGTTTTTCAGCTGCGTTCCACCAAGACTGGCCGCGCTGTACACGGCATATTGAGCGTAATCAAGCTGCGGCCCGCTTGCAGCTTTGGCGAAATCAACGTCGTATGTTGTGCCGCTCGCTTTGCGGGCAGTTGTATCCCCGGTTTGATTATCGGTAATGGTCGGGATAGAGGTGTTCACGGTTACGCCATTTGATGATGTGACTGAACCAGTGTTCCCCGCGTTATCAACCGCCCGAACCGAAACATAGTACGTCGAACCATTGGTCAGAGATAGGCCAGTCTTCGTGACCGAAGTAGCTGTGCCATTATCAGTATACGTTACGACATCGGTAGTGCCAGCCGCCGTGCCGATGGCGTACTGATATTTTTGAATCCCGGACGCGGCGTCCGTCGACGCCGTCCAGTTGGCGGACAGCTGTGTGGTCGAAGTGGTGTATGTGGCATCCGCCCCAGTCCCATCATTGACCGTCCCCGGCGTGCTGGGCGGAACCGCATCCACCATGATGCCATTCGAAGCCGTCGCGGCACCGGTATTGCCGGCGTTGTCAACGGCGCGGACGGAAAAGTAGTAGGTTGTACCGCTCGTCAAGGTCAGCCCGGTTTTTGTCACCGCAGTAGTCGTGCCATTGTCGGTGTAACTTACGACGTCAGTTCCCCCGCTGGTCGTGCCGATGGCATATTGATACGTTTGTATCCCCGACGTGCTATCGGTTGATGCGGTCCAATTTGCCGAAAGTTGCGTCGTTGAGGTGGTATAAGTCGCGTCCGCACCCGTGCCGTCGTTGACCGTGCTCGGCGCCGTTGGGCCGGTCGCATCGACAATAATGCCATCAGACGAAACCACGCTCCCGATGTTCCCCGCGTTATCTACGGCCCGAACCGAGAAATAATACGTCGTTCCATCGGACAAGGTTAATCCGGTTTTCGTCACGCTGGTCGTGGTGCCATTGTCCGTATAAGAAACTACGTTTGTTCCCCCGGCGGTGGTCCCAATCGCGTATTGATACTTGAGGAGCCCCGACGTCGCATCGGTCGCCGTGCCCCAGGTGGCGTGGAGCTGCGATGAAGAACTGGTGTAGGCCCCGTCATCAGTGACCGTTCCGACCGAGCTGGGGTTCGTACTGTCGAAATAGTAAGGACCATAATCG
The DNA here is from genome assembly GCA_016194465.1 of Candidatus Kerfeldbacteria bacterium. GTDB lineage: Bacteria > Patescibacteriota > Patescibacteriia > SBBC01 > CAIJZX01 > JACQBO01. The sequence continues at coordinate 5,392 of JACQBO010000013.1, read as the reverse complement.
GTGCCTGATCCGTTGGCGGTGTTGTCCCCATTGAACGATTGGACATGCAGATACCAAGTGTTGCCATCCGCCGTGGCCGTGTTGGATAGGGTGGTATTGGCGGTGGTGCAGGTGCTGCTCGGGCAGTTGGCGTTGGTACTGCTCCAGGTGCTTTCCGTGCCGGCAAAGGCGTGCGTGCTCGTCTGATCCCAGACGTAGCGATAGTACTGGACACCGCCGGCCCCCCAGCCGGCGGCATTCGTGAAGTCAAACGTGCCGCTGGTATACCAGGTTGAGGTTGAGCGCGTCGTGGTGGCATTCGGCGTGGCCGACAAGGTATATTTATTTTGGGCCGATGTCAGGCTGGTTTCCACCGCATCGCCGTTGCGGGCCTTGACTTGGAACGCATACTGCGTGTTAGCCGCGAGACCCGACTTCGCCCAGCTGTTGGTCGTCAGCCAGCCAGAATTAGTGCTGGTATTATTTTCTTGAAAGTACACCCCGGATGAACCAGAGGACAAATTTGACAGCGAGGTACTCGAAGCGGTGGTGATAGATGTGGTGGTGATAGAACTGAACGTGAGGTCCGCGGGAGACTCGATCGAGGTGTAGACCGAAGCAGTTGGACCATCAGTATTGCCGTCGGCGTCAGTCACATTCGGGTGCCGGGTGTACTGCGTATTGGCCGACAAACCCGTTTCGGTACAGCTCGTCGAATTGGCAGCCAAATTCGTGCAGCCGGTGACATTGGCATTGCTCGTATCTTTCACATCGTATCTGGTTTCCGCCGTGGCGTTGTCCGTCCAGGTCCAACCAATGGAGCTGGTACTAATCGATGCGTGCCCAGTATTCGTGGGCGCTTGGGGCGGCAAGGTGTACGTTATCCGGAGAACCGGGCGATTTCCACCCGTACTGCTATCTTGTGATCCGATTTGCCCGGGGGTGTCAGTCGTCGTTGAAGCGTTAATACCAACCGCGTAATTGCTCCCGATCTGACCTTGCGCATCAGTGACCGCTGATGATCCGAGGTCTACTGTTTTCGCGGATGAGGTATTCCAATTCGAGACGGATGTATAGGTACCAGTAGTTGGAATTCCATCGTAGAGATTTGAGGCCGACAATGTGTCTGGCGCATCGCCCGAAATATGAACGAAGCGAACGGTCCCGGCTTCCGCGGTTGTTACAAACGTTAACAACTCAACTTTGGTAATCGTAGCCCCCACCGGTACGGACGACAAACTAAATTTTAAAGCGCTGCGGTAGTCATTATTAAACCGTGACATGGTACAATCCCCCGCGTTCAAATCAACCTGATCATCTAAACCCCAGAGTAAAGTCGTGGCGGAAGGTGAATCGGCGACGTACGACGTCGTGTCGAGCAAACAGCCCCCGCCACCATCATCAATATATTTATCACTCTTGTGCGCCCCACCATCCCAGCTTGGACTGATCGTTACCGTGGATGTATAGGCTAAGGCCGAACGCGGTTGCGCTGATTGAAAAATAAGTGATCCGAGGAAATACGTTTGGACCACTAAGGTCAGAATGGAAACAATAATGGTCGCCACGGCCATGCGGTAGCGCCGGAGGTGGGCCGTGTAGGAATCTAAAAATTGAAAGTTAGGACCGCGCCGGGCTAACATTTGAAAACCCTGGGTCGGCTGCAGCAGGGCGTGAATTGGCAACTCTAACAGAAAGCTAGCGAGACCAAGCACGATCCGGGCGAAGGAAACGAAAATAAAAGACAGCCAGAGCAAAACTACTCCCGCGATTGAGCTTGCTGGCCAGGCAGGTTCAAGCCACTGGCTGAATGCTCGAAGATTCTTACGAGTTTTCGTAAGAAGGTTTATCATGATTTCTTTCCTTCTTTTTGTTTTTAGGCAATTATATTATAGCAGAAAAAAATGTTCCTGTCAATGATTTAATTGCTTTTTTCTAAAAATTTGGCTAAACTCTTAATTCGCCATGGAAAAGAATGAAAGTTTTGAAATTAGGTCAGATCTTCTACTATTGGTCAGTATCGTCGGGATTTTTGCAATTTTTCTGGCTGGCTTAAAGATCTATGACTTAAAAACAGGGGAAATTTCTAAAATTGGCAGAAAAATTCTGACCCAATACCTAGGAAAATAGTTTTGCGACTCTACTGGCCCCTGTAGCTCAATGGACAGAGCAAGCCCGTCCTAAGGGCGCGATGGAGGTTCGATTCCTTTCAGGGGCACCAAGAACCACTCGCTCATTCGCTCGGGTTCTTGGCGCCGCCAAGAAATATTATTGTTCCACGAGGAACAATACGTAATTAGCAAATGTTCCTCGAGGAACATTTAAAAAAGTGCTAATATTAGACAAGGGCCGTTAGCTCAGCTGGTAGAGTGCCTCCATGGCATGGAGGAGGTCAGCGGTTCGATCCCGCTACGGTCCACCAGGAATGGTGCGGGAAGGTCAGCGGTCCGATTCCGCTATGGTCCGCCAAGAAATATGATTGTTCCACGAGGAACATTTTGAGTGAATAACAATGTTCCCTGAGGAACATTGACATAGTAGATAAAATATGGGACAGTAACTCATTGGTAGAGCACTGCACTTCGTCCCGCACCTTTTGGGCTCATAGCTCAGTTGGTAGAGCGCCGCATTCGCATTGCGGAGGTCGGGAGTTCGAGTCTCCCTGGGTCCAAAAGGTGCAGGACAGGGGTCAGGGGTTCAACTCCCCCTCTGGCCCGCCAGAGATGATAATAAGTTGGCTATTTTTTTGTTTTACGACCCTTATTTTTAGATCACTAGTTCGAATCTGGTACAGTTCGCCAAAGGTGCGGGGCCGGGGTAAAAATAAATAATTTGAAAAAAAGAACAACCAGGGCTTAAGTATTGACTTTTTCAGTTAGATACTGTATAGTAGTCGGTTCTTGTATTTCGACCTTTACAGGCCCGAACCACTCTAACCAAAGGAGAAACCCTTGGACGAGATTTTTGGTTTTCCGCGGGTCACGGCGACCAATATCTTCGAGGTGTTGAGGGAACTTGGCATCAAGCCATGGGATCATGAGCGGCCTACCATGAGCCTCGAGGAATATATCGCCTCGGACTTGACCGAGGAACAGAGGGGAGAACTGAAGTTCGCTCCCAAGTCAGAAGTCGTGTTCCTCAAGCAGCCGAACGGCCACCCTTTTACCGGTTTCCGCTCGGTCGGTAAGAATTGGGCCACGACGTTTGCCTTGCTCCCTGGACGGTACGTGCCGATCGTTGCCGAGTGGAAGCACGGGACTGAGCAGATTTCGCTCGTTCCGCCGAGCGGGGTGATGAACAAGTCCGACAGCGGCTCGTGGGAAGCCTGCGCCAAACGTGAGTTCGAGGAAGAGACCGGGATGGTGCTCGAGAGCGTTGAGTCGCTGACGGGCAACCAGCCACTCGGGGTGAGTTCGCGTCAGTCGACGATGTGCTTCTACCCTTTCCTCGGAAACATTGACGGACCGCACATGCGCGGTCAGTCCAAACTCGACGTGACCGAACACCTGAAACTGGTCGTCATCTCACTCGGGGACTGGCTGTCACTCATCGAGGGCGGCTGGGTACTCGACCAGGTTGGTATCACTACCACCTACCTGGCGCTGCGGCGACTCCACCTGCTGCGCGAAGCCTAGACTGCTTCAGTAGCCCGGCGCTCATGGCAACATGGGCGCCTTTTTTTTGACCGAAAACTTGACAATACACCCCCTGGGGGTGTATTGTGGAAAAATAATGAAAAAAGCTTCCCGAACACTGAGTGCCAGAATCCACACTATTTCTGGGCAGCTGACGGCCGTTGAAAAAATGCTGATGCATAAACGGTCCTGTACAGAAGTGCTGAACCAAATCAGCGCCATTCGGGCTGGCCTGGAAGAAGTCGCTGGCCTGGTGTTCCAAAAAGAACTGGAGCGACGTTTGCGCCGACGGAGCCTTTCCTCTCATGAACTACAATTATTAACGACGTCGTTTCGAAAAACGACATGAGCAAAGGAACACGATACCATGCCTAGCGTTATTGGCACTGATCAAAACTTTCAACAAGAAGTCTTGAACGAAAAAGGACGACCCGTGCTGATCGATTTTTGGGCGACCTGGTGTTATCCTTGCAAAACCCAAAGCCCGATCATCGAGCAAATCGGTGAAGCGCTGGGAGCGAAAGTGAAAGTCGTCAAAATTGATGTCGATGAGAACCCCAACATTTCTCAACAATATAATATCTTATCGATTCCTACCCTCGGAATTTATAAAGATGGCAAGCTGGTATGGCAAGGCGTCGGCCTGCACCAGAAAGCGGCCATTGAATCAGAGCTGAGCAAACATTTGTAGGATGTCAGACCTCGTTGATGTTCTGATCATTGGCGGCGGAGCGGCCGGACTGACCGCCGGCTTGTTTGGAGCGAGGCAAGGGTTATCCGTTGTGGTGATCAGCGAAGATCTTGGTGGCCAAGCGGCGACCACGAGTCTGATTGAAAACTACCCGGGGATTGCGGCCATCGACGGATTGGAGTTAATGCAATCGTTCCAGAAACAAGCGGAACAATATGGCGCCCGGATTATCAATGACGAGGTGCGAAGCGTCACGCCATCCAACAACCAATTCGAGCTGGCTGGCGCCCGGGGCACCTACCAAAGTCGAACCGTCATCTTTGCCCAAGGCCTGACGCATCGCCACCTGAATATTCCCGGCGAGCATGAATTAACGGGCAAGGGTGTTTCACATTCCGTCATGAGCGATGGCCCAGCCTTCAAGGGAAAACACGTAGCGGTTGTGGGTGGCGGCAATTCCGCCATGGATGCGGCGTTAGTCCTCTCGAAGATTGGGGCCGAGGTCACCTTAGTCACCACCAATGCCGAATTTCGCGGAGAAAAAATTCTCATCGACCGGGTCGCGCAGACCAGGAACATAACCACCATGACCGAGACGACGACCAAAGAAATTCAAGGCACCGATCATGTCACCCATCTCGTCGTGGAACAAAGTGGGCACACGACATCGCTGCCGGTGCAGGGGGTGTTCGTGGAAATAGGGTTTACGGTCAATCCAGCCCTGGTCAAAGACTTGGTTGATCTCGACGGGCGCCACCAAATCATCGTTCACCCCGGCAGCAATGCCACGACCGTCCCCGGCATTTTTGCCGCTGGCGACGTGACCAATATTTCGGAGAAGCAGGTGGTTATTTCTGCCGGCGAAGGCGCCAAAGCGGCCTTAGCTGTTGCCCAGTATCTCCAGTCGACCGGCCGCCTGCCAAAATCCGGACACGTCGATTGGGGCGTGGCGCCGCCGCACCATCACGAAACTCTGTCCATAAAAAAATAATTGTATGCCCACCAATCCTTTTGCCAGCGCCATGAAACAGTTAGCGGTCGCGGTCAAAGTCGGACGGATTAGTCCGAAGGTGCATGACGTCTTGCG
>JACQBO010000012.1 GCA_016194465.1 Candidatus Kerfeldbacteria bacterium | reverse complement strand
CGGCCAAGAATAAAGATAGTTTCGGACATACCCCGTTAGAAATAGGCAGGATGAAGAACTAAGACCAATGGCATATGAGCGAGGAAAAAAATACAAAGTAACTATAGAAGTCAACTGGGGCTATTTCTAACGGGGCATAACGGCTGGCAGTATAGCCTAGTTTAGGCCCGGATCATAGCCCTTGCCAGGAAAGTCTGTCTGTGATAGAGTGCTTCCACGATGCATGTGTTTCCGCCTCTGGCGGAGACTCCCCCGCCATAGTCGAGGGATCCGTACGTCATCCTCTTCTCGTCCGGACTACCGGTTGAGCAGACGGTGGCTGCATAAGGCCGTCTCATTTATTATCAATCCACTATCATGATCGATCACTACGAGTTACTCTATATCATCCCCGGCAACAAATCTGATGAGGAAGTGGCACCCTTGGTTGAACAAGCACATGCCCTCATTACCAGTCAGGGCGGCACGATCAGCAAAAGTGAATTTTGGGGTAAGCGAAAGCTGGCCTACGACATCAATCACATTCATCACGGCTTCTACGACTTGGTCCACTTCGACCTGGAAAGTACAAAGTTACCAGCCTTGGAGCGGTCATTAGGTCTGGCCGAATATATTCTTCGTCATCAGGTCATTGTCCGTCATGTCCTGACCCCTGAACAACAAGCGGCCGCCGACCAATTGCGCGAGCGCATCGCTGCCAAGCGCCAAGCCGCTAAAGAAAAAGAAGTTGGCGTCACCATGGCCGCTGAAGCAGCCACGCCCACCACGGAAAGCACCGAGCCGGCGCCGAAAGTTACGGCCGAAGAACTCGACGAAAAGCTGGAAGAAATTCTCGAGTCCAACAAGATTGAAGTCTAAATTGTGCCACTAAATCATTTCTATGAGCTTTAGTCTCAACCGTGCCACCATCATCGGTAACATCACCCGTGACCCTGAATCCCGGACCACCACCGGCGGACAGAACGTCGTTTCCTTTAGCATCGCTACCTCCCGCCGCTGGAAAGATCAAACCTCTGGCGAACTGAAAGAGGCGACCGAGTTTCACAACCTGGTCGCCTGGGGCAAATTGGCCCAAACGATCGCCACCTACTGCCACAAAGGCAGCAAGGTCTACGCGGAAGGCCGCCTCCAGACTCGTTCCTGGGATGATCCGACCGGGGTCAAGAAATATCGGACCGAGATTGTGGCCGATAGCCTCATCCTGCTCGACCGGAAAAGTGACAGCCCGGCCCCTAATGTCAGCACCGCAGCCCCGACCGCGCCCGCTGCCGAAACCCCGGCGGCCACACCAAGCGAAGAAGAGATTAATATCGAAGATATTCCTTTCTAAGACCTATGTCCGGTAGTACAACGACCCCTTCGTTCTTTTACACGTATGTTCTGAAAAGTTTGAAGTCGCAATATCGATATGTTGGGTTTACAGACAACTTGATGGAACGCCTGCTACAACATAACCAGGGCCTTACATTTTCCACTCGTCCTTACCGTCCCTTTGAGCTTGTCTACTTCGAGGGTCGCAAGTCAAAAATTGATGCTCGAAGGAGAGAAAAATATTTGAAGACAACAGGCGGTCGAAGATTCCTAGCGAAACGCATAAAAAACTTTCCCTTTAGCCAATAATCATTCGTTGGACTACCGAATATGCGCCCACGATCACCACAACCCGACCTGAAAGAGCGCAGCTGCTATTTTTGTACGCATGCGATTGATGACATCGACTACAAAGACGTCCGCCAGATCCAGCGCTTTACCTCCGCCTACGGCAAAATCGTTCCCCGCCGCCGCAGCGGCACCTGCCTCCGACACCAACGCAGTATTTCCCAGGCCATTAAAAGGGCTAGGATTATGGCTTTGGTTCCCTTTCTGGTTCGATAAACCCGACCCTCATGATGGACATGAACGACATCACGGTAGGCTCTCTGGTCAAGATCAGTGGTCAGCCATATCTCTGCTTATGGTCTGATTTTATGCGCACCGCCCAGCGCAAACCGGTCCGCCGCACGAAGCTAAAAAATCTCATCACCGGCAACGTTTTGGAACAAACGTTCAAGCACGGCGACAAGATTGAAGAAGCCGATGTCCAGCGTTCCAAAGCCAGCTTTCTCTATCGCGATGACCAGGGCGCCCACTTCATGGATAACGAATCATTCGAACAAGTCGCTTTGCCTACGGACATGATCGAAGAGCAGGCCCATTTCATGAAAGATGGGCAAGAATATTCCCTGGTCAATTTTGAAGGCAAACCGATTACGGTGGAGCTGCCGAAAAAAGTAGAAATGGTCGTGACCCAAACCGGCGACGCGGTGCGGGGTGATACGGCCCAAGGCGCTGTGCTCAAAGACGCGACGATTGAAACCGGCTACCTGGTCAAAGTCCCTATGTTCATCAAACAAGGTGACGCCATTCGGATTAACACCGACACAGGCGAGTACGTTGAACGAGTTACATAAAGGTAAATAAAGAGCCATAAACCTTGACATTATAGTGTTTTTGTGTTACACTTTCAAAGTTATTAAGATTATTCATAAATAATTTTATGCCAAACGGAGCAGAGACCGAAGCACCAGAAGGCGCGGATTTTGTCGCGCCCGACGAATCACGGCGTATCGCCGATCCGGAAAAAGCCGAGGCCATGGCCCGCGCTTCCACAGGAAATCGAAGCCGCGCTGCCGAATGGCGGGAACGGGCGCTCCGCGACAAGCGGTATAAAAGTGAAGTGCGTCTGGACCAGCACTGGGCCAAAGAAAATGACATGCAAGCCGAAATTGAGGAAAAAAGGATCGAACGGATAACTGACGCTCAAAAGGATGTCCAAGAAATTCCGGCCGATCGGCTGCAGATTGAACGAGAAAAAAGTGAAGCCATCAATAATGCGCTTGAAGATGTCTATTTTAACCTCAAGGATCTGAAGGAAAAGGTTAAGGGCGATGAAGCCCTAAAAATGCTTGAAGAACTAACATCGAAAGTTGAGGATCGGGGTATGCGAGCCGCGATTCGAGCAATGACCATCGAAGACCGCTCGCAAAAAAAAGAATAACGTCCCGTTACCAGAAAGCCCCAGCCTTCGGTCGGGGCCTGATGATCATTAGGTTTATTCTGCCGGTTGAACAGGCATATGCGACGTCGCCGCTTTATCATCCGCGAGTTGTTGCTCTTTGGCCGCGGCGAGCACCTTCGTGCGAATTTCCATCACCATATCGCGGTGTTCGCGGAGGTATTGCTTCGCGGCTTCCCGGCCAATGCCGATTTTCGTTTCGCCGTAGCTGATCGTGTTGCCACTCTTGGTCAAGACATTATACTGCATGCCCATATCGAGCACATCGCCTTCAAGCGATACGCCCTGGTTGTAGAGAATGTCGAACTCAGCCACCCGGAACGGCGCGGCGACTTTGTTTTTCACAACCTTGGCTTTCGTCCGATTACCGATAATTTTATCGCCGAGCTTCAGCTGGCCAATCCGGCGGACTTCAATCCGCACTGAAGAGTAAAACTTCAGGGCCGTACCACCGGTCGTGGTTTCCGGGTTGCCAAAGAAGACGCCGATTTTCATCCGGGTCTGGTTGATGAAGATAACGATGGTTTTCGTTTTGGAGATGATCGCAGTCAGTTTGCGCAAGGCTTGTGACATCAACCGGGCTTGCAGACCCATGTGTGAGTCGCCCATATCACCTTCGATTTCCGCCTTAGGCGTTAAGGCGGCCACTGAGTCCACGACGACTACATCAACTGCGTTCGAGCGAACCAGAGTTTCCACGATTTCCAAGGCTTGTTCGCCGGAATCAGGTTGAGAGATTAATAGATTATCAACATCAACCCCGATTTTCTTGGCATACGATGGATCAAGCGCGTGTTCGGCGTCGACAAACGCCGCGGTGCCTCCCATTTTCTGCACTTCGGCCACAACATGTTGGGCCATGGTTGTTTTGCCCGAGGCTTCGGGCCCAAAAATTTCGATCACCCGGCCGCGTGGTAGTCCACCGACACCCAGGGCTAAGTCCAACGATAAACAGCCGCTGGAGACGACATCGACGTCTTTCGGTGTTGCTTCGCTGAAGGTCATGATCGACCCTTCGCCGAAACGCTCCCGAATTTGATCAATTGCCGCTTGCGCGGCCTGCGTTTTTTTGGCGCCAGGGGCGCCAATACTTTTCTGGCTTTTGGCCATACTATTGTCCTTTCTTGCCGGGTGACCGCATCGCGGTTTTACCAGGCGACCGCTCGAAGTCCCACATATCGGGGAAAATCGGGGTTTAATACCCTCATCATACCCGAAGAATAACCGAAGTGTCAAGACAGGGCTGTGGATAAAAAATGAGTTCGAGGCGTGAATGCAGAAATGCCTTGACATAGATCTACAACCGTGGTAACGTCAGCCCACGTTCTTTTCGGCAAGATATCCCCCACCCTTGGAGGAGCTATGCCTGAATGTCAGTGCAAGTATCGCGAGCGAGGTGGCGTCTGGAGATGCTATTTAGGAATTTGGTTGTTCGCCATCATCTTTGGCGGACTTCAATGCGACTCCCGAAGCTCGAATGATCCGGTAAAACACGGTCCAGTCTTGCGCGCAACAGGGCTGTACGAGTGTTACGCCGAGAAGTGGGAGGAAGTTGGGGCCAAATTCCTGACCGATAACCATCTCCGCGCCCTTTCGGTCGGTCCCGGGGATCAGAACTTCTTCGGCAAGAATCTAACAGTATTTATTGCTACTATACCGGATACAAGCTTTCACGACTCGAATCCAAACAATTAGACAGAGCAAGCCCCTTCATCACCCGATGGGGCTTTTCTTTTTCGACAATCAGGCCCCTCCTGCCCGAGGAGGGGGAAAACAGCGCACCTTAAAAAGGTGCGCTGTAGGGGTGGTGGGAGCTACCCCCGCTGCGTCAACAAGAATCAGTTATCCACAATACGCTTTTTCTGTTGACCTTCCGAGGCTGAGGGTGTAAACTGGCCGCACTTGTTTTCTTGTCCTTTCACAAAGGAGGTTCAGATGGGTCAGGGCCTTACGGTTCAGTTTACTTGTCCCGAGGCGCAGAAAGAGGTCGAAAAAATTCCACTCGAAGGTCCACAGCATATTCAAGATGAGACCGACCGCATCATAGCCGAGCTCGCTCTAGAGCATGTGCTGGATTGCCGGGAATGTCAGAAAGTTGGGTTGGCCTCAATGACGGGCCAAGAACTCTCCTGCCAAAAGGCCATCGAGTTGTGGGCAAGTCAGTCTTCTTGGTATGGAGATGGGCTTCCTTGGGATCTCATGACCATCGAGCACTATTTGGCCCTGGAGCATGTCATGGGCTGGCCAAACAAAGAGACCGGATACATGGTCGAAATCACCCCTCGCTGCAAGCATGACTCCTGCCAGACCATCGCCAACTATGAAGACGGGGACGGTAAAGAGTCGATGCTCGCTCTGCTCGTTCGTATCTTTCGCAAGAATCAATGGTCGCTCGACTCTATTCTCGAGACACATGGTCGTCGAGTGTCCAAGGTCATGCAGCCGCTGGCCAAGTTCGAGTTCAACAACCGCTTTAGCGCCGACGGTCATCGACAGTATCTGAAGCGCGTAGCTGAAATCGAGCAGGATGTCCATCTTCTGCACAAGCTGTTGCTGGAACAAAACTCCTAGATATTTCCCCCATCCGTGGATGGGGGTTTTTCTTTTGACAACAACCGCGCCCGATATGGTCGAGCCAGAATAAAATCATCCGGCCCATGAAGCTGGGCGAGTTTATCGGCCACTTGACTCTTTTCGGTTCCTTTTTCCTGTCCTGAGTTTACCCAAGGATGGTCAAGTAGAAAAGGAACAATACTGCCTACGGTTCAACTAGGATTTGTCGGTCAACCACCCGCGCATGGCTATGTTTCTTAATGGCACTAATTTCCAGTGTATTCAAGCCGGGTTGAAGATCGATCCGGACGGAGAAAGTGCCGTTAGCGG
>JACQBO010000023.1 GCA_016194465.1 Candidatus Kerfeldbacteria bacterium | reverse complement strand
TCTTGGGAGTCCAGACTCTGATTGAGGCGGCAAAAAAACACGCCGTAAAGCTTTTTTATCAGATTTCCACCGATGAAGTATACGGCGATCTGCCACCAGGAAATTTTGCCAAAGAAAGCGACCCTTTGTCACCATCAAGCCCATACTCGGCCGCCAAAGCGGCCGGCGACCTGCTGGTCTTATCGTACGCCCGGACATTTGACCTGCCGGTCATCATTTCCCGTTGCACAAATAATTATGGACCATATCAATATCCTGAAAAAATGTTACCGCTCTTTATCACCAATATTCTACGGGGGGAAAAAATCCCTGTTTATGGTGATGGCCAACAAATCCGCGACTGGCTCCATGTGTCGGATCACTGCCGGGCAATCGATCTGTTAGTCGCCCGCGGCCAGCGAGGGGCCGTATATAATATTGGGGCAAACCATCAGCCAGAGCATACGAACCTCGAAATCGCTGACCTTCTGCTCCAGGAGCTGGGTGCCGAACCGACGGTCATCAAACACGTGGCCGATCGGTTAGGTCACGACCGCCGCTATGCGGTTGATGTCCAGCGCATCCAATCCTTGGGCTGGAAACCGGTCGTGCCGTTTGCGCCGGGTATCCGTCAAACTGTTGCCTGGTACGTCCAGCATCCGGCTTGGTGGAAACCACTTATCAACCATTAACGTTTGCCTATGAAAGGTATTATCCTCGCCGGCGGCCACGGCACCCGGCTTCGCCCTATGACCTTGGTCACCAGCAAGCAACTGCTACCGGTCTATGATCGACCCATGATTTTTTTTCCCATTAACACGCTGATTCAGGCCGGCATAAAAGATATTCTCATTATTGTCGCTCCCGATCGAGCCGGCGACTTCCTCCGCGTCCTCGGCTCTGGAAAAAATTGGGGAGTAAAGTTTACGTATGAAATTCAAGATAAGCCCAGCGGCTTGCCGGAAGCGTTCATCATCGGTTCTGATTTTATCGATCAAGATTCCGTGACCATGATTCTCGGTGACAATATTGTTCTCGGCCGAGAAGAAGAAGTTCGCCGCGCTATTACGACGTTTACACGCGGGAATCGTGTTTTTGCCACCAAGGTCAGCGACCCCGGTCGTTTTGGCGTGATCGAGTTTGATAAAAACCATCAGGTCAAATCCATCGAGGAAAAACCGCTACGCCCTAAGAGCGATTACATCATTATGGGATTGTATATTTTCGACAACCAGGTTGTCCAGATTGCTAAAAGTCTCATTCCTTCGGCGCGCGGCGAATTAGAAATCACCGATATTTTAAAAGTATACTTGTCGCGCCAGGAACTTGACGTCAAACTTTTTAGCGGCGAGTGGTTTGATACCGGGACGCCTGATTCTTTGTTGCGGGCGAGTAATTATGTGGCCGACCATCAGCGCGACCAAAACACGTGAGAGGGGAAATGGCAGATGCTTTGACATAAATCTGCCGTCGGCGCGGCGGTTGAGACGCCTCATCCACCGAGCGTACTATGCATGATTTTTTTTCGGATCTTATCCCAGGGGAATGGACCGCGGTTCAGGGTGACGCGGATGTCCTCGAATCCGATCTGGCCATTTCCCGCTTTGAGCCCCGGCGACTCGATAGAAAATGATATTGTTTTCTTGGCCAGCGCTAAATCGTCGATTTGATACGTTTGGTCAATCAGAACCTGGTCGCTACTCTCCGGTCGGTACTCGGCGAGAAGATAGTCGTAGGGAGCCAGGTCAGGCGTTCCGGATAGGTCGAGCGAATGCGTCTGGTCGGGAATCAGTTCGGCCGGGGCAACCGTGATCAGCCGGTCGGTTGAAACCACGACATCCCCGATCGCAATATCGATTGTGGTCGTTCCCGTTAGGCCGCTGGCGACCGGACTCGTGGTCCGTTCTCTTTCGGAGAGTTTCTGACCGTTGATAGCAACATCTTGCTTTTTTTGTGCATGCACATCGGTTATATTCAGAACCGAACCGTTCGTCAGAAGACGGACGCGATTCAACGACGTTTGGCCGTAATCCGGTCCTTCCGCCAGGGTGACATTGCCAAGAAAAGCGAGATAGTGGGCCGAGCTGACTAATCGGGAAAAAACCACATCTTGGCTGGTGACGATGTCCACCAGATAGACGCCAGTCCCGAGGCCAGGAATATCCAAACTGACGTGTTGCATCGGCCCAGGGACGCCATTGGTGCCCGCGTTGCCGTCGTCGGGGACGGTGACCGTTTTGATCCAGGTGGGCGGATAGAGCGTCAGTTGATCCGCCTTGGCCACAAATACCGTCAATGCATCGGCGCCTGCTTGTTGATTTAAATCTCTCTTTTCGAATGACAGATGGAGGTCTTCATTCGAAGCGAAAACGTAGAGCCGATGACTGCCGCGAAAGGTATGGTCGATTCTGGTCGGGGCGGCCCTTGGTCGGTAGTCCGGGATGGAGGCGAGTGCCAGATGATCAAGGTTGGCCGTGGCCACCAGGTCGAGGCTCGGTACGTCAAGACGAAAATCTTGGACGCTTGAATACTGGCGCACCGGCCATTCCGTGGCCACGGTGACGGTCTTGGCTCTCCGACCAGTGCCGACGGTCACCTTTTTATTACCGACATGCTTGTCGCGCATCCAGAGGGTGGTGGGCCCTTCCGTCACATGCTTCCAGCCAAGCTTGTCCAGGAAGGCCGAGGAAGCGATGACTGAATAATTGCCATTGGCATTTGACTTCGTTTGGAATCCAATGTATGGCGCCGTGCCTCGCGTCAATCGGACTTGGACCCGAACCGATTGAATCAGCCGAGGTACGATGACGTGGAAAGGAAAGCTATCGGTGGTGATCCGCCAACGGGGCGGATGGTCACTCGTGCGAGCGAGCGTGGCAAAAACGGCCCCGGTTGGCCCGACACTGGTGGCTTGACCAGGACGGTAGGAAAAGGAGAGCGTCGGGGTAAAAAATAACTTATCGTTGACCAGGACGAAAAAAAGGGCAATCGGAATTGCCACCAGAACAATTTTCATCGCGACAACGATGCGGGGTGAGCGGTGGTGATGTAAAGGTTGAGGCATAAGTAAGTTCTTAGATAGTGTACCAGGAATCAGCCCAGGTCAGAAGTTTTAACTGGGCCATTTGATTTCTCCATGTTTGACAAAGAAAAGGAAAAGTATCATAATGCCTGGGCTGATTTTTATACTTTTTTTCAGAATCCATGAAAAAAGCGCTGATCACGGGTATTACGGGTCAAGACGGCTCCTACCTAGCGGAATTGCTGCTCTCCAAAGGGTACGAGGTCCACGGGTTGGTTCGCCGCGCCTCGACATTTAACACTGGCCGCCTGGACCACGTCTACCAAGACCCGCATGTGCCCGATCGGCATCTATTTCTGCACTATGGTGACTTAACGGATTCCTCTAATCTGTACCGCCTGATTGAAAAAATCGTGCCGGATGAAATTTATAATCTCGGCGCCCAAAGCCACGTCCGGGTCAGTTTTGATATGCCAGAGTTCACGGGCGACGCTGATGCCATCGGCGTGACCCGGTTACTCGAGGCGATTCGAGAAACCCGACTCAATACGCGTTTTTACCAAGCCTCCTCGAGCGAAATGTTCGGTAAGGTACAAGAAATCCCGCAAAAAGAAACGACGCCTTTTCACCCCCGCAGTCCGTACGGGGTGGCCAAAGTGTACGCCTACTGGATTACGGTCAACTTTCGGGAGAGCTACAACCTCTTCGCCTCGAATGGCATTCTGTTTAATCATGAGTCGCCCCGCCGGGGAGAGACGTTTGTCACCAGGAAGGTCACGCGGGGATTGTCCCGCATCAAGACCGGCCAGGAAGACACCTTGTACCTGGGAAATCTCGATGCCAAGCGTGACTGGGGCTATGCCAAAGATTACGTTGAAGCGATGTGGATGATGCTCCAGCAACCTCAGCCAGGTGATTTTGTGGTCGCGACCGGTCAAACACACTCCGTCCGCGACTTCGTCGAGGAGGCTGGTCGCCATTTGGAAATCGATGTCCATTGGCGCGGGGCCGGCATCGATGAAGAAGGGTATGACGCCTTAACCGGAACCACCCTGATTAAAATCGATCCAAAATATTTCCGACCAGCTGAAGTTGATCTTCTGATTGGCGATCCAACAAAAGCCAAGAACGAATTGGGTTGGGCGCCCAAAACGACCTTTAAAGAATTAGTAAAAATGATGGTCGAGGCTGATTATAAAGCTGAACAAAACAAGTAGTATGAACAAAGAATCGAAAATCTACGTCGCCGGTCACCGCGGTCTGGTCGGGTCGGCCCTCATCCGTCGGCTGCGGTCGCTTGGGCACAATAACCTGGTGACCCGCACGCGGCATGAAATGGACTTGATGGACTTTCCTTCGGTCCAGAACTTTTTTTCACGAGAAAAGCCTGAATATGTTTTTTTGGCCGCGGCCAAGGTCGGCGGCATTCATGCCAACAACACTCTGGGGGCCGACTTCATTCACGAAAACCTCACCATCCAAAATAACGTCATCAAGTCGGCCCATGACGCCAAAGTAAAAAAGCTCCTCTTCTTAGGGAGCAGCTGTATCTACCCGCGTGATTGTCCGCAGCCGATTAAAGAAGAATACTTCCTTGATGGCAAGCCGGAAACCACCAATATCCCTTACGCCGCCGCCAAAATTGCCGGTATTCTCGCCTGCCAGGCCTTCCACAAGCAATACGGCGATACCTTTGTCTCCGTCATGCCGACCAATCTCTATGGACCCAATGATAATTTCGACCTGGCCACCTCGCACGTCTTCCCGGCTCTAATTCGTAAGTTCCATGAAGCCAAAACCGGTGGCGCCCCGACCGTCACGGTCTGGGGCTCTGGGGCGCCGAAACGAGAATTTCTCCACGTCGATGATTTAGCCGAGGCCTGCATCCACCTGATGCACACTTACAATCAGCCCGATATCCTGAATATCGGTACGGGTGAGGATATTAGCATTCAAGAGTTCGCCGAGATGGTGAAGGACGTCGTCGGCTACGAGGGCGAAATCGTGTGGGACCGCAGTAAGCCGGACGGCACGCCTCGAAAACTTCTCGATGTTTCCAAAATGAACGACTTAGGCTGGAAGGCGAACATACGCTTGCGTGATGGTGTTGCTTCGACCTACCAATGGTTTGTTGCTTCCCTGAAGACGGCCTAACCATGTGGCTTTGACTCCCCCATCCGCCCCGCCCATGGACCTGAACAAACGATTGGAAGCCGCGATCGCCCTCGGCCATTTACAAACGCCGATTCTCGAGGAAGTGAAACACGTGCTTGAGCATCCGGTTGCCGGACATGTGCTTCTAATTGACGACGCCCGAGCTTTTACTGGCCGCCGTGATTATCCAACCCTCGACGCCCTTCACCAGTACATCAACTTGATCAAACCCGGGCTGGCGTACCACGTCAAAGACGATATTATCAGAGTCTACCGGGAACAGGTTACGCCCTAAACCCTATGGCCGATTTGTCCTACCGTATTACCATCAAACCAAAAAAGGGTTGGGCCACGCTCAATGTGAGAGAACTTTGGTTCTACAAAGAACTCTTTTATATTTTCGCCTGGCGGGATATAAAAGTCCGCTATAAGCAAACGGCCATCGGCATTTTATGGGCGCTGCTGCAGCCATTTTTATCGATGGTCATTTTCTCTATTTTCTTTGGGGGATTAGCAAAAATTCCGTCGAACGGCATTCCGTATCCGATTTTTGTATTTTCCGGCCTGCTGTTTTGGAATTATTTTTCCACCTCGCTCAGCGGATCGAGTAACTCGCTGATTATGAATGAGGGGATGATCAAGAAGATTTTTTTCCCACGACTGTTGCTTCCGTTGTCCGCCACGATTACGCCGATCGTTGACTTTGGATTTGCCTTGGTCGTCTTGGTTGGTTTAATGATCTTTTACCACTTTACCCCAACGGTCTGGGGTATCATTCTCTTGCCTGGTTTGATTCTCTTATCGTTCTTGTCTGCCTCTGGACTCGGCTCTTTTTTTGCGGCGATCAATATTCGCTATCGTGATGTTCGCGAAGCTTTGCCATTCTTCGTCCAAACTATTTTTTTTGTGACCCCCGTCATATATCCTACCACGCTGGTTCCGGTTAAATTCCAGTGGGTCTTGGCTCTTAATCCGATGACCGGAATTATTGAAGCTGCTCGCGCAGGAATCGTTGGTAATAAACCGATTAATTTTCACCTCCTGCTCGTCTCCACGGGCGTCGCGGTCGCGCTTTTCTTGTTCGGTGTCTTCTATTTTAAAAGGACCGAGAAAATATTTGCTGATATTGCCTAGCCGATGGAACGGCCAATGATAGAAGTTAACAATATATCGAAGTCGTATGTTCTGGCGCACCAACTTGCCTATCAAACCTTCCGTGATACGGTGACGAATTTTGCGACGAAGCCATTTCGATTTTTCCAAGGGCAGCTGAAAATGACCAAGGAAGAATTCTGGGCCCTGCGGGACATTACGTTCTCGGTCGAGAAAGGCGAGGCCGTCGGGTTGATCGGTGCGAATGGTTCAGGCAAATCAACCTTACTAAAAATATTGTCCCACATTACTTCGCCTACCACTGGAGAGGTACGGTTGCGCGGTCGCGTGGCTTCATTACTTGAGGTCGGTACGGGATTTCATCCCGAGTTAACCGGACGAGAAAACATCTATTTGAACGGAGCCATCCTGGGCATGTCGAGAAACGAAATCAACCGCAAGTTTGACGAAATCGTGGCCTTTTCCGGCGTCGAAAAGTTTCTGGACACTCCGGTCAAGCGGTATTCATCGGGCATGCACGTCCGGTTGGCCTTTTCGGTGGCCGCCCACCTCGAGCCGGAAATCCTGCTTGTGGACGAGGTTCTGGCCGTCGGTGACGCAGAGTTCCAAAAAAAATGTTTAGGCAAGATGAATCAGGTGACGAGAGACGCCGATCGGACCGTCATATTCGTAAGCCACAATTTAGAAGCCATAAAAAAATTATGTCATAAATGCATTTTGCTCAAAGAAGGCCGGTTGGTGATGTTTGGTCAAACGAGCCAGGTGATCGAAAAATACTTACATAAAGATAATCAACCTTCAAGTATTTCTTTACAGGACCGGAAGGACCGGGATGGTAAGGGTGGCGTCACCTTTACGGATATTCATATCACCAATCAGGACGGGGCACCGGTCATCACCAGCGGCGATATACTGAACATTCGTTTACGCTACACGAGCGAACTCACCGAAAAAATAAAAGATGTCCGGGTGGTGATTACGATCGTCAATGATGACCTCCGGCCGGTGCTGCGGCTCGATAGCGACGTGACTGGTCAGTCATTCAGCGGTGATTTGGCGCCCCAAGGAGAAATCGAGTGCACCACCGGGGAAGTCCATCTGACTGAGGGTCGGTACTTCGCGGAAATCGACTTTCTTATCCGCGGGACGAGTCGAGACCATGTCTTGATGGCGAGCGAATTTACGATGGCCACCCACCTGCCTGATTATCAGTATAAAATCAAACCGGATAGAACGATCACCAACAACTTGCTCCGGTATAGTTTTAAGCAGTAAGCTTGCGACTGTGAAATTTATCAGCGTCTGCATTCCTACCTACGAAATGAACGGCCGCGGCCGTGATTTTCTACAACACAGCTTTGATATTTTGATCGGCCAGACATGTAAGGATTTTGAGGTCGTGATTTCCGATCACTCGCGAAACGACGAGATTAGGAAACTTTGTACTGAGTACTCTGACCGACTTGATATTCGCTACTTCCATAACTCGCAGAATATTGGCAGTTCATCCGCCAACCTGAATCATGCCATTCGACACGCCTGTGGAGAGTTGATAAAAGTATTATTCCAGGATGATTTTTTGTATTCGCAACAGTCCCTTCAAATTATTTCCGATAGTTTTGATTTACAAAAAGACAATTGGCTTGTGACCGCTAGTCAGCATACGAAAGATGGGGTGACGTTCGAACGGCCTTATTTTCCAAAAGTGACTAAAAACCCTCACCTCGGAAACAATTTAATCGGCTCCCCATCAGTCTTGACCATTAAAAATGATTTTCCGCTTCTCTTCGATGAGCGTCTGATTTGGTTTATGGACGGAGAGTATTATAAACGGTGTTTAATCAGATTTGGGCAACCTAAAATCGTTCGATCGATTACCGTCGTCAACCGACAAGGAGCTCACCAGGTGACTCATACAGCGGCTACGGAAGCGATCCGTCAAAAGGAATTGGACTACGTCACAAAGAAATACCCGGCTGATCGGCCGAATCTTTCTCTCTCGAATGTCACGTTGGTAACCGTTTCTTCCGTCAAACTGAATGCTACTATCCGAGCTCTCGAGGCTTCGATGGATGGGATAGACTTTGGTTCAGTTCTGTTGGTGTCAGACAAGAAACCAGCCAATCTACCTACTGGAGTTCGTTTTGAGAAATGCGTGCCCATTAACAATATCAATGAATACAGCCAGTTCATACTGTATAAGCTGAGTCAGTATATTACGACCAATTTTGCTTTGGTGATTCAATATGACGGTTTTGTTCTACGCCCACATAAATGGCACGACCGGTTCTTAGAGTATGATTTTATCGGCGCCCCGTGGCCAGCTGGTATTCATTGGACAGAGGATGGCACGAACGTACGAGTCGGCAACGGTGGTTTCTCCTTGCGTAGCAAAAAACTCCTCGACGCGTTTCATAAACTTAATTTGCCCTTTACAGATGCCGGCACTGGGTATTTCAATGAGGACGGAAATATAACGAACTATCACCGGGAACAATTGGAAGCGTATGGCGTAAGGTTTGCCCCAGTCGAAGTAGCGGTCCATTTCAGCCGCGAAGCAGATTGCCCGGAATCAGTTTCCGAGCCGTTTGGATTTCATAAACATGTACAACTGATCCCCCACTTTTTCTGGCTTAAGCATTTTATCAAGAAACGATTGGCAAAAGCATGATCGTCACCCAGATTTACAAAGGACATCGAGTCATCGCCAAAGATCGCGGCTATGAGTTCGGCATTCAGTCGCCGGAGAATTTAAAATGTCTGGATTTTTTGAACTTGGACACCGGCCGGCCGGTGAAAGGCGGCAGCGGACCCGAAGGCGGACCACCCGAGATATTACCGGACGGCATCCGGTACTACTATAACGAACGCCGGGTTTCACACCCCGAGAATGGTGCAGATATTCGGGTGTACGACAAAAACCTTGTGCATATCCCTGACGGCACAAAGATCGACGGGGTGATGCAGGACGAGCAGTATATTGCCCACCGACGGGACGAAATCCGGCAGTGGCTGAAAGTCAAAGCAGACTTTGAGTGTTACGATTTTTCCGGCGACGATATTTGTGTCATCAACTTCCGAGGCGGGGAATATGTCAACGCCAAAGATGTTTTTTTGCCGCAAAGCTACTGGGACATGGCGGTGGCGAATATGCGGAAGACCAACCCCAATTTCCGGTTTGTCGTGATTACTGATGACGTTCAGACGGCTAAAAAGTTTTTTCCG
>JACQBO010000022.1 GCA_016194465.1 Candidatus Kerfeldbacteria bacterium | reverse complement strand
TCGCATTTCAACGACAGCCAAGGCGAGCAAAATAATGAGCTCAAGGCGATGCATTCCGGCATTACAGACCTGAAAGAAGACGTGGCGAAAATTAAGTTAGCGGTTGTCGATTTGATGGCAACGGACCGACACATGCATAATCTTGTCGATGCCCTCCAGCGAAGCGGAATAAACCTTTGTTTCACCTCCGCCACAAGGAACGGTGTCTCATGCTGAAACTGGACGAAGCCAAGATCGCTCGCGAGAAGCTGTTCGAATCGCACAAACACCTGCCGCCCGGCACGCCCGACGACGTCCACGATTTCTGTAACTGCCTAAGTTTCCGGGTCAAGCCTGACCTGGCACCACTCCGCTTCATCCGCGACACGCACCAGCTCCTGAATGACCTGCCTTTCGGCCACGACCGTGACCGCGCCGAGCCGATGATCGGTCGCCTGATCGGCCGCGAACCGAGGGTGTACGCTGTCCTCCGGGAGTCTGTGCCGAACATTGTGACCCACCTCTTTCCCGCTGGCTTTGCCAGCGACGTGCTCCGGCTGCTGAGCCGCATCGAGTCGACCCAGGCCGTGCCCGCCACGGCCTGATCCCACGCCCTGCTGCTCCCAGCAGGGTTTTTTCTTGTTGGTGGCGCATGGTATACTAAAGACAATATGGATACGGAGAACTACTCTGACGCGGCACTGAACCTGTTCCATACATGCCAGACGTCTCCGGCCGGCTTAACGGGAGTGGAAGCAGAGCGTCGGCTACAGCAATATGGACCGAACACGGTGGCCCAAAAACGGAAAATGCGGCCACTGGTCGCTTTCGTCAAAAAGTTCAACAGCCCATTGCTGTTGATTCTCATTGTGGCTTCGGTCATCTCATTTCTGACCGGCGGCCGGGTCAACGCCGGGATCTTGATGGTCATGGTACTGCTATCTGTGGTTCTTGATTTCATCAATACCTACCGGTCAGAACGGGCCGTGGAGGGCTTGATTGCCAAAGTGGTGACCACCACGACGGTCATCCGCGACGGGAAAAAACAAGAAGTTCCATTAGCCCAGGTTGTCCGGGGCGAGATTATTTTTCTCTCCGCCGGAGATGTCATTCCGGCGGACGCCCGCATCGTTTCCGCCAATGATTTTTTTCTCAACCAGTCGGCGGTGACCGGCGAGTCGATGCCCGTAGCAAAAAACATGACGAGGGGAGGGAATCCGGCGGCGGTCCGGGCGGAACAGATAGATAGCGCTTTGATGGGCACGAGCGTGGTGAGCGGCTATGGTACGGCGGTCGTGGTGGCCACTGGTGCGGACACGGTCTTCGGTCGGATCGCCGCTGGCCTGAATCGAGGTGAAGAAGATACCGACTTCGAGCGAGGGATTCGGCAGTTTTCCCTCTTCATCATGCGCATTACTTTTTTCCTGGTCGCTTTTGTGTTTGTGATCAATGCCGCGTTCAACCGCGGCTGGCTCGAGTCTTTTTTGTTCGCGGTGGCCATCGCCATCGGCCTGACCCCGGAGCTGTTACCCGTCATTATTTCCGTGTCCCTCAGTCGGGGGGCCGTCCGGATGTCGCGGCAACAAGTGATCGTCAAACACCTGCCGGCCATTCAAAACTTCGGTCGCATGAATATCCTCTGCACCGACAAGACTGGAACGCTGACCAAGAATGAAATCAAGGTCGTACAGTGCGTCGACCCTTTTGGCCACGATGACGAAGAGGTCTTACACCAAGCGTACTTGAACAGTTTTTATCACACCGGTGTCTTTCATCCACTGGAGCAGGCGGTGCGGCAATACAAAACCTGGGATATGGCTCAGGTCAAAAAAATAGATGAGATTCCCTTTGACTTCGAGCGTCGTCGCGAATCGATGGTGGTGGAAATTTCTGGCCAACGGGAGATGATCACCACAGGTGCGCCGGAAGCCATCCTTCCGATTTGCTCGTCATATCGATCAGGCGGGACGGAGGCATCGTTCGATCAGGCCCACCATGCTCAGGCGAGCCAAGAGTTCTTTGCCTTAAGCCAAGACGGCCTGAAAGTGCTCGCCGTGGCGGTCAAGCATGTCGCCTCCCAGCCGAACTACGAAAAAGATATGGAGCAGGCGATGACCCTGATTGGCTTTATCGCTTTCCTCGACCCACCCAAGACCTCGGTCAAAGCGACGTTGGACGAGCTCGAGGAGCGGGGGATTGAAATCAAGATTTTAACCGGTGACAATGCCCGGCTGACCGAAAAAATTTGTCGTGACATCGGTCTGGTCAGCAAAGGGTCGATGACCGGCGAAGAGCTGGCGGCCTTGCCGCATAGTGAAGTCGGAAGGGCGGTAGTTGGCCACACCATCTTTGCCCGCATTGACCCAGAACAAAAAGAGGAAATTATTCGCAGTCTGCAACAGCAGGGGAATGTGGTGGGTTTCTTGGGCGACGGCATTAATGACGCGCCGGCCCTGAAAATCGCTGATGTCGGCATCTCGGTCAACAACGCCGTCGACGTGGCCAAAGAAACCGCCGATATTATTTTGCTCCGCCACAGCCTCCGGGTCCTCAAGGACGGGGTGATCGAAGGGCGAAAAACATTTCAAAATACCTTGAAATACATCATGATGGGTTTGAGCTCTAACTTCGGCAACATGTTCTCCATGACCGTGGCTTCAGCGTTCTTGCCGTTTCTGCCAATGTTACCGACCCAGATTCTCCTCAACAACTTTCTCTATGACCTGTCTCAGATCACCCTGTCGACTGATGCGGTAGACGACGATGATGTCATCAAGCCGACGAGCTGGAATATTCACTTTATCCGTCGCTTCATGCTGGTGTTCGGCCCGTTGAGTTCGATCTTTGACTTCATCACGTTTGGGGCCCTGCTCTTGATCTTTCATCTCCATCAGTCACAGTTTCAAACTGGCTGGTTTATGGAATCCCTGGCCACCCAGATTTTGGTCATTTACATCATCCGGACGAAAAAAACCGCCCTGATCAGAAGCCGACCGAGCGGCTGGGTGGTCGCGAGTACCCTGGCCGTGCTGGCCTTGGCTTGGGGGCTACCATTTCTTCCGCTCAGTCAGCACGTGTTCCATCTACAGCCATCGACGCCCACCGTCTTGCTGGCGATTTCCGGCATTGTCCTCGTTTACTTACTCCTGGTGGAAATGGTCAAGCATTGGTTTTACCGTCGGTGGCAGGCACATCCGGCAGCCGCGTCATAGGTATGTTTCATCCACGAAAATATTGGAAAAAACTCGGACCGGGAATTATTACCGGCGCGGCCGATGACGATCCATCCGGCGTCGTGACGTATGCCCAAACAGGGGCGCGATTCGGCTATGGATTCTTATGGCTGGCGTTATTCACCACCCCGCTGATGATCGCCGCCCAGGAAATGTCTGCGCGGTTGGGGCTAGTCACCCATCGCGGGTTGACCGCCTTGGTTCGACAACATGTGTCAGCCAAGATCGCGGTGGGACTGGCGGTTCTGGTCTTTCTGACCAACACTCTTAATCTCGGCGCTGATGTAGGGGCCATGAGCGAGGTGTTAAAGCTTTTGGCTCCCGTGCCGACATCGTTCGCTATCATCGGGTTTGCCGCCGTGATTTTAGCCCTAGAAATTTGGTTGTCGTACAAACGATACGCCAACATTCTTAAATGGTTATCTCTGGCACTGCTCGCATATGTCGCGGCCGCCTTTTCGGTGCATCAAGACTGGGGGGCGATTCTCCATCACACGCTGGTGCCGATCTGGTTGGGCGGTCGGAGCAGCTTGACGCTGATCGTCGGGGTCTTGGGGACGACGATCTCGCCATATCTTTTTATTTGGCAGGCCTCGGAAGAAGTCGAGGAGGAGCCGGCCAAAACCGCTACGCCGACGGCCATGGGAGCGCGGTTGCAACGGATGCGGAAAGACACATATACCGGCATGATCTACTCCAATATCATGATGTTTTTTATTATCCTGACAACCGCGGCGACCTTGCACCAGGCCGGATTGGTAAACATCGGGACGGCGAGACAGGCGGCGGAGGCACTACGCCCAGTCGCCGGTCATTTCACCTTTTGGTTGTTCGCGCTGGGGATCATCGGGATTGGCTTGCAGTCCATTCCCGTCCTGGCTGGATCAGCCGCCTACGCCGTGAGTGAAGTGTTTGGCTGGCGCGAAGGGTTGGCAAAAAAACTTCGCCAAGCTAGGGGTTTTTACTTGGCGATCGCCGTCTCCATGATCATCGGCATCATCAGCAATTTCTTGGGGTGGTCGCCGGTCAAGTTTTTAATCGCCACGGCCGTGCTCAATGGGTTACTGGCGCCGGTCCTGCTTTTTTTCATCATTCGCCTAGCCGATGATGCTCGCGTCGTCGGCGACCACCTGAGCACGCGCTCGATCCGCTGGTGGGGATGGTTTTGTTTTTCCGCCATGACCTTGGCCGGACTCATCTTGATTCGGCAATGGATTTGGCCGTAACCCTATGAAAAAGCCCTTCCTTGTTTGGACGGTCTTGGTGGCTCAATCAGTGCTCTTGGGAATCGAGGCGCTCACGAGCTACGATGCGGCCGGCCGCCAAATCGCCTTGTCCATGACCAATCTCGTGGCGGTCGTCCTGGTGCTTGTCTTCAATCGGTGGTTACAACGTCGCGGGCAAGGATTCTCCACCCTGACCATTTTGCTCATCTTTGGGAGTGTGTGGTTGGACGCCATCGGCAATTTCCAGCATTTCTACGGCCGGT
This sequence comes from Candidatus Kerfeldbacteria bacterium, assembly GCA_016194465.1. Taxonomy (GTDB): domain Bacteria; phylum Patescibacteriota; class Patescibacteriia; order SBBC01; family CAIJZX01; genus JACQBO01. Next base: position 8,075 of record JACQBO010000022.1, on the reverse strand, counting down.
TTTGGTGGTGGGATCACCTGACCCACGGCGTCGGTGGTATGGCCATCACCGCCGGTTTCCTCGACCTCTTCCTCTCCTGGCGCCGCGGCCGGGAATCAGCCGTCAGTTGGCGGCAAGCGGTATGGATGGGATTTGTCTGGGGCCAATTCTTGGGTGCGGCGTATGAAGTCAGCGAATACCTCGGCGATTTCTGGTTTCATACCCACCGGGTTGGATTACACTTTGACACGTCCCGCGATTTAACCTTTAACCTGGCTGGTGGGCTGCTGGTCATAGCACTCTTTCTATTAGTCCGACTATTAGTCCGATCAAAGGAAAAGAGCGTTGTCGCCTCCGGCTGAATGTGGTATAATCGTATCCTGTTCAGTAATGATTTTTTGTGAAGTTGAAGAACGAGCGTACGCTGGCTATTGAAGCGGCAAAAAAAGTTGGGCTCATAGTCACGCTGAAAGGCTGGGTCCACGTCCGTCGCGATATGGGCAAGATTATTTTTATTCACCTCCGCGACCGGAGCGGTCAAATGCAAGTTGTTTTTTTACCGGCTACACCTGAATTATATCAAACCGCCAAAACACTGCGGAACGAGTTTGTGATCAGTGTGACCGGCGAGATCGTGAAACGTGGCGCCAAGAACATTAACCCCAACATGTCAACCGGTGAAATTGAACTCAAGGCGACCAGGTTAGAAATTCTCAATGCCGCAATGACGCCACCATTCGACCTGGATGAAACGATTCAAGTCAACGAAGAAACCCGGCTGACCTATCGCTATCTTGATTTGCGGAGCGAGCGGATGCAAAAGAACATTCGCCACCGTTCGCAGGTCGCGGCCTTTATCCGCAACTTTCTGACGGCGGAAGGATTTATCGAGGTGGAGACGCCATACATCACCAAAGGCACGCCGGAAGGGGCCCGGGAGTTCATTATCCCCGCCCGGCTGCACCCCGGCCAGTTCTATGTCTTGCCGCAAAGCCCCCAGCAGTTCAAACAGCTGCTGATGGTCGCCGGCGTGGAACGGTATTTCCAAATCGCCCGCTGCTTCCGGGACGAAGACCAGCGCGGTGACCGGCAGGCCGAGTTTACGCAGCTGGACCTGGAACTATCGTTCACCAATGAAACGGAAGTCATGGATCTGATCGAGCAATGTTACACTGGCGTGGTCAAGGAACTCTATCCCCAAAAAAAACTGACCCGGCCGATTCCTCGCATTCCCTACCAGGAAGCCATGGCCAAGTGGGGGACGGACAAGCCTGACCTGCGGAAAAACAAGCATGATCCGGACGAGTTAGCGTTTGCCTTCATTACTGACTTCCCACTGTTTGAATATTCGGCCACGGAAAAAAAGTATGTTCCGGTTCATCATTTGTTTACCGCCCCCCAAGACGGAGATGAAGCCCTACTTGATACTACCCCCGCCAAAGCCAAAGCCAAGCAGTATGATTTTGTGCTCAATGGCGTGGAAGTCGCCGGCGGGTCAATCCGAATTCACGACGCCGACCTGCAACGAAAGATTTTCAAAATTTTGAAACTGACCGACGAAGAAATTGCCTCCCGTTTTGGTCATCTGCTCCGCGCCTTTTCCTATGGCGTGCCGCCGCACGGCGGGATCGCTTCCGGCTTCGACCGCTTGGTCATGATCTTGCAAAACGAACCGAATATTCGGGAAGTGATCGCCTTCCCCAAAACTGGTGATGCGCGCGATCTGATGATGGGCGCGCCGAGCGTACTGCCCAAGCACATCCTGCGCGAAGCCCATATCAGCATCAGCAAACAAGAATAATTCCATGGCTCTCTCGGCGCTGCAACGGTATATATTACGGGAGTGCTATCTGAGCCGGAAGTCGCTCATCGAGCGCCCGGTGTTTACCAAGTTCTACGCTAAGCACGTACCGCTCCTCGAGTCTGAGCCCCGTTCGGCCCCGAGCTCGCGGCCGAGGGGTCGGAGTCGAAGACCGCACTCGGTAGCGGCCAGCGTCACCAGCTCGCTCGAACGTCTGATCGACCGCGGCCTGATGATCGGGTTTGGCCGCCGGACGCCCCAGAAATGGTTTATCGAACGGGTCAAATTGACTCCGGTTGGCCGCCGCACGGCCCGCGCGCTCCTCGGCACACAACAACGCTTACCATTAACCTAAAAAATATGCCCATCCCCGCCAACGTCACCGCCTACCTCACCAAGCACAAAGTCAAGCACGACATCGTGCCGCACCGCACCGTCTTTACCGTCTACGATCTGGCCCAGACGCTCAAGGTGAAGCTCAACACCATTGTCAAAACCCTCCTGATCAAAAGCGATCAAGGGTACCATCTGGCCGTCTTGCCGGCCCAGAAGCGTCTCGATATCGCGGCCCTCAAAAAAGCCCTGGGGTTCAAAAAAGTCAGCATTGCCAATGAAAAGGACATGCAAACCAAGTTCAAGGTGAAGCCAGGTGCCATGACGCCTTTTGGAGCGATGCATAAGGTCGGCGTGGTGATCGACCGCAGCTTAGTCAAGACGGAAAAAATGCTCTTCGGCGCGGGCAGTTTTACCGAATCGGTCCGCATGAAGATGAAAGATTATTTACGGCTTGAGGATCCAACGGTCGCCAACATCTCCACCAAAAAATAAATGCGTCCCGTTAGAAATGGCCACAATATTATTTTCAGTGAAGATAGGCGTTTCAATCAAATGCCCATGAGAACCACTGTTTTTATTTTTTTCCATTTCTAACGGGATGCGTCACGTTCAAACTGCCACTTTTAGCGGTCCGCTCGAACTGCTGCTCAGCCTGATCGAGCAGGAACAGCTGGACATCAGCCACATTGCCCTGGCCAAGGTCACGGAGCAGTATATCGCCGAGCTCCAAAAGATGGAAGAGTTGCCGCTTGATGAGCTGGCGGATTTTCTGGTCGTGGCCGCAAAACTCCTGCTGATTAAGTCCCGGCTGATGGTCCCGACCGCCGGGCATGATGATGACCAAACCGGCGCCGAGCTCGAACAGCAGTTGCGCCTCTACCAGGTCTTTGTCAAAGCGGCCGCGGCCGTTGATCGGCTGTATCGTGGCCGCCGCACGATGTACGCCCGAGATGGATACGCCATGATGGAACCAATATTCAATCCGCCGTCGCATCTGACGGCGGATGGCCTGGCCGAAATTTTCCATGGCGTCTTGCGCCAGCTTGAACCGATCACCCGCCTGCCCCAAACGGTCATGATCCGCACCATCAACATCCGGCAAAAGATCAATCAGATCAAAGACCATCTCCTGAGCGTGCGGCGTACCAGTTTTCACCAGCTCCTCGGTCAAGCCAAAAACAAAACCGAAGCGATTATTACTTTTTTGGCGGTGCTCGAGCTCGTCAAACTGCAATCAGCCGCGGTGGTCCAGGACCGGCATTACGCCGACATGTCGATTGAAATCCTTGACCGAATATCACCTGAGCCGGTGCCCCAATGAATAACCTCGACCGCACGCTCGAGAGCCTCTTGTTCGTGGCCACCCGCCCATTAACCACCCGGCGGCTGGCTGAGCTTTGCCGATCCGACCAAGAGGCGGTCAAAGCCGCCGTGCACCGACTCGTCCAAAAGTTCAACCACGATCAGAGCGGCCTCAACATTCTTGAACATGGTCAGACCGTGCAGATGGTCTCCACCCCGTTCGCCAGCCAGACCGTGACCGAGTTTTTGAAGGAAGAACAAGCCGGGGAACTGACCCGGCCCTCCCTGGAAACCCTGACCATCATCGCTTACCGGGGACCAATCTCAAAAATCCAACTGGACACGATTCGCGGGGTCAACTGCGCCCTCATCTTGCGGAACTTGATGGTCAAGGGCCTGGTCGAGGCTAAGGCCCACCGCGACCGGATGCAAACTTCCTATCAAGTATCCACGGACTTTGTGCGCCATCTCGGCCTGACAAATATTTCCTCCTTACCCGAGTACGCGCGCCTTCACCAAGAAGATATTTTAAACCAGCTGATCAACCCAGGTGGCGACGCGACCACGACCGAAGAAACCGCGGCGTCAGCCCCGACCATATAACCATGGAACTGAAAGAAACAAAACTGACCCCGCTGCTCGTCGCCAACTGGAAAATGCAACTGACCGTAGCGGAGAGTCGGCAGCGTCTGTCTGAACTCCAGAAGAGTCTGCCCGCCAAACAAAAGAATATTGAAATCGTCATTTGTCCGAGCTTCATGGCCTTGCCGTCATTGGCCGCCAGTCTCTCAGGCACGCCGATCCGTCTGGGGGCTCAGGATGTAGCCTGGGACGAACGCGGCGCCTATACCGGCGAAGTGTCACCGCTCGACCTGGTGGATCTTGGTTTAGGACACGTCATTATTGGACATTCTGAACGCCGGCATCTGCTGGGCGAAACGGAAACGATGGTCGCCCGGAAAATGATCAGCGCCTATAGCCATGGCCTGATGCCGATCTTGTGTGTTGGGGAATCCGCCGATGATCGAGCGGCCGCCCGTCACGAAGACGTCGTCCGGCACCAGCTGGAAACGGCGCTGCGCAGCGTGCCCCCGCCGGGCCGCGGCCGGCATATGGCCATCGCCTATGAACCAGTTTGGGCGATCGGTACCGGGCAGCCCGCCGACCCAGCATTGGCCGCGGCCATGGGGGCGACCATCCGCCAGATTCTCATCAATCAGTATGGCCCGGTCCAGGCCGAACGCAGTTTCCGTCTGCTCTATGGCGGGAGCGTCGATGACACGAATATTACCAAGTACGTCCATTCCGAGGGCTTCCAGGGCGCCTTAGTCGGCAGCGCTAGCTTAAACCCATCGATTTTTGCTAAGATGATAACCAACGTCGCTCGCTCAACCAGCCAGAAATCAAAGTCCACATGAATCATCCTACGCGGATCGCCATCAACGGCTTCGGCCGGATCGGCCGCCATGCCCTCAAGATCGCTCTGACCAAACCGGAGCTTGATGTCGTGGCCATCAATGACCTCGGCAGTCTGGAAGTCATGGCGCATTTGCTGCGGTATGATACCGCGTATGGCGCCTATCATCACACGGTTGCATTCCACGACGACTGGTTGATTGTCGATGGCCGGCGGATTCGATTCTTGTCGGTCAAGGAGGCGGCCGATTTGCCATGGAAAGATCTGCAGATTGACGTGGTATTAGAATCAACTGGACGGTACACAAAAGACGGAGCGGCGAAAGTCCATCTGACCAGCGGCGCCAGGCGGGTGATTGTCTCGGCCCCCACCAACGGTGGCGATATCCAAACGTATCTGCTCGGGGTCAATGATCACGCCAACCAGGGCGACCCGGTCATTTCCAATGCCTCCTGCACGACCAACTGCGTCGGCCCCGTGACCCAAGTGATGAGCAAAGCGTTTGGTGTGGTCAAAGCCGGCATGACCACCATCCATTCCTACACGGCCGAGCAAAACCTGGTCGATGGCCCAGTACCGCCACTTCATCCCGATTTGCGCCGGGCCCGGGCGGCCGCCCAAAACATTGTGCCTACCACGTCCGGTGCCGCCATCTCCGTGACCGAAGTGCTGCCGGAGCTGAAAGGAAAGTTTGACGGCTATGCGCTGCGGGTGCCTACCATCGTCGTCTCATTCACCGACTTTACTTTTTTGACCAAACACAAAACGACGGTTGATGAAGTCAATCTGGCGTTCAAACGAGCCGCGGAGTCAACCGCCATGAAAGGGATCGTCGCCGTCACCGAAGAACCTCTCGTCTCCTCTGACTTTAAGGGACACCCCGCCTCGGCCATTGTCGATCTCCCTTTGACGAAGGTGATTGATGGGGATCTGGTCAAAGTTGGGGCCTGGTATGATAATGAATGGGGCTACGCCAATCGCTTTGTGGAACAGGCGGTGACGGTTGGTCAACAACTCTACGCCTAACCTTGTATGGCTCATGAACGGAAGGGGGTGAGACTATGTGGATGAAATTTGATACCTCGATCTTAGGCAAATGTTTTTTCTGGTTCGGCTTGGTCTGCGGCGTGCTCGGAATTTTTACCCAGTACGGTGTCGCGTACCAGGTGGGTACCCAGCGCGTCTTCGCTGATGCGACGTTTTACTTCTTGCTCGGATCGCTGGCCATGCTGGCCGGTATTTTCTTGAACACGGACCAGACCAACCGCCTGCTCTAATCGGGGAATGGTTGATCGCTTGCAGAGCCAAGACGCTTGGTGTAGTCTTGGTTGTCTGCTTTCGGGCAGAAGACCTTAATCCTGCCGCCATCGTCTATCGGTTAGGACGCCAGGTTCTCATCCTGGTAAGAGGGGTTCGACTCCCCTTGGCGGCACCAAGTCATTAATTTTGTGTTGGACCGACCACAACCCAGGGCCAATTCTCCTTGGGCTACCAAACGTCAAATAGTGACGTCAGGGGCAACTTTTTGCTATACTACCCCTACCATTAATACCCAAACCTATGCGTCGCTCCCTCGTTATCCTCATCGCTGTCCTCCTCGTCGTTATCATTGGCGGCGGACTGTATTTTTGGCTTCATCGGGGTACAGTCAAGAGTGTCTTAAACCCGCAAACGAATAGCCAGGCTAGCGCCAACACACCGACCATCGCCAAAAACTCCAACACATCGCTGCCCGTCGAAATCAAAGGGGACAAAACGCTTGATGCCACGGTCAAACTCATCAATGGTCTATCAATCCACTTCACCAGCCTAACCAAAGCCGACTCTTTTGCTACGGTCACCGCCGATACCGGCAAGACATTTATTATCGTCTTCTTCGAGCCGATGACCGGAGCGGAAGTTCTAGCTGCTTCCCAGACTTTACCCGCTGAGGTTAAACTCCAAGTCGGAAAAAATACATATGAAGCGAGCAGCGTCAAAGTGGCAAGTACGACGGTCAAGAACGACCGCGGCTATCTGAAGTTCATTGTGCCCAGCAGTACGGCCGCCGCCAGCCTCGTCGCCGGTTCCAACCAGATCAAACTACCCCTCTAAAATTCCCGGCTATGCGCATTGCCCTGGTGACGCAGGCTTATTACCCTGTCCGGGGCGGGGTGACCGAACATGTTTGGCATTTGGGTCGGGAACTAGAGCATCGCGGCCACCAGGTCACCGTCATTACCGGTCAGGCCAAGCCCCGCGAGGACCGAGACCTGCGGGTCATCCGGCTCGGTCGGCAAATTCCCATGACGGTCAACGGGGCCAATATTTCGATTACCTGGGGCTGGAAACTTGGCCGGGCATTGCAACAGATCGAAGCCCGGGAGAAATTTGACCTGGTGCATATCCAGTGTCCAATTGACCCAGGCTTGCCCTTGATTGCCGCCAAGTCGATGCGGACAGTAAAGGTCGGTACCCATCACACCTTCCGCCCTCGCAATCCCTTGGCCGAGCTTTTCCCCGGCGTCCTCGGCGACGCCATGAAAAAGGTAGCCGCCCATATTGCGGTTTCCCCAAGCGCCGAGTGGCTGGTCAAAAAGTATTTCCCGGCCACTGAAGTCACGGTCATCCCAAACGGCGTCGATGTCGATCGTTTCAACCGTCGATCGTTTCAACCCTGATGTTCAGCCTCTCCCTCACTACGATGATGAGATATTTACAATATTGTTTGTCGGCCGGATGGATCCACGCAAAGGTGCCAAGTTTCTCTTGCTGGCCTTGCCATTTCTCGAAAAAAAGCTGCCGAACTACCGGGTGGTGGTGGTCGGCGCCGGGTGGATGAAAAAGTATTACGATGCTCTCATCCCCATCACCTTGCGTCACCGGGTCGAGTTTCCCGGACCGGCCAGTCATGAAGATCTGCCGAGCTACTACCGCAGCGCCGACGTGTTTTGTTCGCCGGCCACCGGGGGCGAAAGTTTCGGCATCGTGCTGATCGAAGCGATGGCTTCGGGCGTGGCGATCGTCGCTTCAGACATTGATGGTTATCGGTGGGTAGTTGAACCAGGCCAAGAGGGAATTCTCGTGCCACCCAAAAGCCCCCGGCACCTCGCTAACGCCATTATCGAACTGGCCAATGATCCCGCCAAGCGCAAACAGATGGGTGAAGCCGGGCGAAAAAAATCGCTGACCTATGCCTGGCCGAAGGTGGTGGATCGGATTGAGGAAGTGTATAAACAAGTTTTTAAAAAACCAAAAACC
>JACQBO010000092.1 GCA_016194465.1 Candidatus Kerfeldbacteria bacterium | reverse complement strand
TTGGTACCGCCACCGGGATTTGAACCCGGGTTACCGGCTTGAAAAGCCGATGTCCTAGACCAACCTAGACGATGGCGGCATGATGATGTTTGGCTTGCCTGCCCCGCTGAAGCTTCGGCGAGAGCAGGGAAAAGCCGATGCTTGCCCCGTAAAGAGCAAAGCTCTTGTACGGGGTCCTAACCGTTAGACGATGAGGCCGGATGACAAAACAGAGTCACAAAAACAGGAAGAGTGTAGAGTAATATCTCACTCCTGTCAATCCGGAGCCTATCTTGTGCTGGTGATCCGGACTGTTTGGGCTGGGCTGCGAACGGTTTTTTTGCCGACGTGAATCGTGGCGTAGAGGCGGTGTGTACCGGCTGGCAGTTTTCGGCTCAGTTTGTACGTCCAAACCCCGCGGCGGTTGGCCTGGGTACTCACGGTCGTGCCCTTTGAATAGACATGGATATCAATGGCGGCGTTCGGCAGACCTTTCCCTTGCAGCGTGATGGTTGATCGTCCGCCGCTGGAGCTCACGGACTCGCTGGTGATATCGATGGTTTTTGCCTTTTCCGGCAAGAACGGTACTTCTTGGGTCGGTGGCGGTAGGATCGTTTCCGGGGAATCGCCGGGGATGTCTTTGCTAAAACAAGCGGCGCCGGCCTGGCGTTCGCTGGCCGTGGGTAATGCTTGGCCAGTCGAGATCAGGGCAAAGCGGCTGGGGCTGATGGCGCTTTTCAGGCAATTCATCAGGTCAGCATCCATCTTTGGCTTGACTCCTTCGCTCAATCCTCCGGGAGTGGCCCCGAAGCACGATTGGCCAGCCTGGCGTTCGGCCAGGGTCGGTGCAGAACTACCAGTCGAGATAGCCGCGAAACGGTCTTCGCCGACCGCTAGTTTGAGACACTGGGCGACGCTGGCCGGCAAGTGTTCGCCGGTATCGACTTCCGGCGGTTTCATGCCCGCGGCGGTGAAGCAGGCACTGCCTTTTTGTTTCTCGGTATCCGTCGGTTGCGATTGCCCTGATGAAATAAGGGTGAACCGGTCTTGGCCAATGGCGGCGAGTAAACAAGCCTTGAGCGTGTCCGAGAGCTCCGGCCCAGAGCCAGTTGGCTGGGTCCGGCCGCTGAAACAGGTCTTCATGGCCGTTTGTTCGTCGTTGGTTGGTGCTGATTGGCCGCTGGCGATGGCCGTAAATCGATCCTGGCCAATGGCGGCCACCAAACATTGCTGCAGCTCGGGGCTGAGGGGCGGCAGGCCCTGCTCGGCGTGGAGCCGTGGGCTACTGGCTAAAAACAGCCCCAGGATGGAGAGAATGGAAATAGCTTTTTTCATAGTATGGTGATTTGTTAACATGCTCTGTTTGTTTTTTATTATACCCCTGCTTGGCTATTTGTCAAATACGCCCGGTTACGGAGGCAGTCTTAATATTGTCGCCCCAAAAAGACAGTCCTTGACATTTTCCGCAAAAAGCTCGAGGGTGAAGCTATGGTTTACTATTATTGTGTCGGTCTATGATTTATCTGTACGGTATCGTTTTCCTCATCGTTTTCATTGTGCTGCCTGGATTGCGTGTGGTCCAGCAATACCAGATGGGTGTCCGATTCCGGTTCGGTCGGGTGCTTGGTTTACGGAAACCAGGCCTGAATCTCATTATTCCGTACATCGAGCAGCTCCGTAGGGTAGATATGCGGACGATCACCTTGCCTATTCCGCCGCAAAAAATCATCACCAAGGACAACGTCTCGGTTGATGTGTCGGCCGTGGCGTATTACAAGATTGTCGATGCGGTCAAAAGTATCGTGGCGATTGAAGATGTCATGAGCGCCATCAATCAGATTGCTCAAACCTCCATTCGGAACATCGTCGGCAAGTTCCAGCTGGATGAAATTTTGAGTGAGCGGGAACAAATTAACGCCGAAATCGCCAAAGTTCTCGACCAGCACACCGAGGCGTGGGGCGTGGTGATTAGTGTGGTGGAGATTAAGGACATTGAGCTGCCCGAGGGGATGCAGCGCGCCATGGCCAAACAAGCCGAGGCTGAGCGGGAAAAACGGGCCAAGATTATCGCCGCCGAAGGCGAGTTCTTGTCCTCGCAAAAACTGGCTGACACGGCGGACATCATGCAAGCCCACCCGATTGCCTTGCAACTTCGCAACCTGCAAACCATGGCCGAAATCAGCGTGGAGAAGAATTCGACCATCATTTTCCCCGCCCAGTTTATGGGGACCCTGAAAGATATTCAGAATTTCTTGGCCCAGGAAAAACCACCGGCAAAAAGTTAACTTGGGTTCGAGCGCGGCCGGCGGCTGAACGCTTGATGAAGACTTTCGAATGCGGGTAAGAAAAACCCGGCCGGTGTGGTGCCGCCCGGGTGTGGTCGTCTACTCTTTGGCTTGCCGGATGATTTGCACCCAGTACTCGGGTTGAATCTCCCGCACCACATCCAGAACCCCTTGGCGAGTAACCTGTTCCATGGTCGAGACAAGGTCGTTTTTGGTTAAGATGCGGCGACACGATACAAGGTCTTCTTCGGCTTTATGGAAGTGGTCCCTAGGCGCGTGGTCATGCATGTCGAAACCGGCGAGTAAATCTTCCTTCGCCGCCTCAACCCTGTTTGCCGAGAATGTGTCTTGGTCTTCGAGGACCTGATGAATGACGGTCAGGCAGGGGTCGACGTTCTTGGCCTGCGTCACGCCGAAGACAAGGCCCCAGACGCCGATGTGACGATCGAAGAATGCATGATCTGAGTCGACGCCGTAGACCAACCCTCGTTTGACCCGGAGCTCTTCAAAAAGCACCGATGACATGCCCGAGGTCAAAATTTTGTTGATCACGGCTAGCTCGGCCTCATAGTCCGATACGTACGGTCGATCCAGCCTGGTGCCGGGACGATGGAGCGGTGTGCCGACTGCAACTTCGGGATGCTGTACCGGCTTCCGATCTGAAACCCAGAGGGCCGGCAGATTTCCCACCTTGGCTTGGAGCGCCTGCCGTTCAGACCGTTCGGCGGGAATGTCCGACAGCTGGCTGGCCAAGAACTCGGGCCAGGGCGTCGGCAGATGCGAGAGGTTGCCGAAGGCCAGGAAGGTCATGTTGGCCGGGCGGTAGTGCTTGGCATGAAACATTTCCAGGTCGGCCGCCGTGATCCGCGCCAGTGATTCGGCGTCGCCAAGAACCAGCATCTTCTTGGCCGCCCAGGCGCCATAATAGCATCCCAGGATATGGAGCAGGTCTTCCGTGGGGTTGTCGTTGTCATGTTCCGCTATCTCCGCGACAATGGCCGGCCGCTCGGTCTCCAGTGCCTCTTCATTGAAGGCGGGGTGGAAGATGAGCTGGTCGAGGAGGTCCCAGGCCAGCAGTGATTCTGTGGCTCGTCGGGTGGAACGAAATGTGGTTCGCTGGCCGCCGGTATGGGCGCGAATCGAGGCACCATGAGACTCGCCGATGCTGGCGATATCTGTCTGTTGAGGATACTTCTCGGTGCCGCGAAATGGCAGGTGCTCGAAGAGATGAGCCGTTCCTTCGTGTCCATCGGGGTCGGCCAGGGCGCCGGTCCAAATAATTGCCCCCA
>JACQBO010000009.1 GCA_016194465.1 Candidatus Kerfeldbacteria bacterium | reverse complement strand
TTGATGTTCGGACCGGCGCTGTCGTTCATGGTCCGGCGCGGTTGCCGCAACGTATCTATCCTACACGTATCGTCAGCGGACAAATTCAAGTGCGGATGAAATAAAAAAAATCCAGCCTGGGGTGAGGCTGGAGGTTGGGGGGTGTGACGGTTCAAATCTTGAAGTGGACATCAACTTTGTCGTCCTCGCCGAGCGTGACCTCGCCGCCGAGGCCCTTGAGCTTTTCGATGTTGTCACGAATGAGCTGCTTCGCTTCCTTGATCTGCTCGATTAAGGTTTTAATGTCATCATCCGGCGGTCCGGTTACCCGACGGCTGCGGCCGGCTGTGGGTCCGGTGAACGCACGGCGTCGCCGACCAACCGTGACCTTGATGTTAGCGTGGGGGTGGAACAAATATTCATCGTTCCTTCCGCTAGCCCTCAGGATTTTCGCCTCGATCAGGCGTTTGGTCACATAACCAGCGTTGCCCTTGCCGCATGGCTTGGCCAACTCGTTCCGAATGTCGTCGATCGAGTTGGGTTCCATGTCGCTGTCGAAGAACTTGGCCAGGGCGAGGTAACCATCGTGCACGAGCTTCGTCATGATAATCTCTTGCATCGTTTCTTTGCCAGGCGACATGCGTCTCATCCTTTCGATATGTGCCGGGATCGGCACGTCATCTTTACTGCTCATGCCCGGACCGCCGCGCTGCTGCCGCTCGGAGAGGGCGTTACGAATCCGTTTGGCGAGTCCTTCCATGCTGATCCGGCTGAGCGGGAACACAAACAGAACTTGTAACTGCCCACTCGCGAAGAACGTGACCTTGACGCTGTGTTTCGTGACCTCCACGACCGGTTCGCGGATTCCGGGCCGGACGTGGCTGCCGCGGACATTACCCTGGTTGACATACGCGACGCTCGGGATTTTTGCCAGCCACTCAGCGAATGCTCGGCAGCCTGGAACCCAGGTTGAGTGCGATGAATAAACCTTCACCTGAGCCTCCATCTTGGTCAGAGTTTTAGTTGGAAAGAGCGTCCCCACCCTTTCACAATTATAGGTTGTTTGTCAAGGTACCCCGGAAAGAAAAAACCACGCCGGAGGTTTGGCGTGGGGAGAGGATTTAGACAACGGCGGCGGGATTTGGCTGACGGCCGATGTTTATGAACGATACCACTTCGCGTCGAAGTTTCGGGCAGTGCTGGCCCATCTCGAACAACAAACCCGGAAGCGTGCGACGGACCACGAGGACATCAGCCCACTCCAGGTGAGCCAGAAGGCCAGTCGGTGATTCATAAAAGTTGCGGTCATGCTTCGGGGCCCGGTCATCGACCCTCAAGCGCAGGGTTCGATGCATCCGTCCCTCTTCCAGATGTCCCGTCAACGAAAGGCGCACTCCGGTGTAAGGATTTGTCGGATCAGGGACGGAGAGCCACAGATGGCCCTTTCCACCGTTATCGTCGAGCAGAGACGCTGTCTCGTGAAAGATTGGTAGGAGCCAAGCGCAGAACCGGCGAATATCTTCGCGGGCCTGGTTGACCGCGTCCGATCCGGCAAAGGCATCGCATAAATCTTTTTCTGTAAACGGTTCCATGGGTTCCTCCTGCCCCGTATCCAGGGCACTCTGTCGAGTTGTGGAGAGTGCGGTCTGGTTGACCGTAGATCTTTCTTACTCTCTCTTGGCGTTTTTGTCAACCCCGTTAGAGGTGGCCGGGACCACATGGCGGCGAAAACGATTGTTTTTCGAGACCACAAACCTTGCTCATCGGTGTGCTCAGTCCGCCTCTAACGGGGTCAAGTCTCACCGCGCAAAAAAACCACGCCAAGGGGAGGCGTGGATACGTAGGCGCAGGTCAAAGACCCGCACCTACTTGCCGAGACCGGTGGAGATGCCGATGGGCACGCCGACCGTGACGGCCGTCTTCCAGAGAATATCCCAGGTTGACGGCTTCTTGGTTTCCAGTTTGGCCACCCTCTCGCCGAGCGGCCTGAGCTGTTGCCCGGTCGATGTTTGGTTTGCGGCCAAGAGGGTGTTGAACTTGGTACTGGCGCTATCGATCCGCTGGCTGACCGCAGTGACCCGGCTGTCGGTCTGCTTCAGGTTCGAATCCAGTTGAACCAAGACGCTCAGCGCGGTGGAGTTCGTCGCATACGTATCATTCCGCAACCGGGTGATCTGACCTTGCAGGTGGTCGATGTCCGATCGAAGAACGGGCACAACCCGGAGTTGTTGCTGAAGGTCAGCTACGCGCTCCTGAAAGTCGCGGCGTTGCTGGGCCGCGGCCTTGGCTTGCGAAGTCAGCTGCTGAAACTCCTGGCGGAGTTGCTTGATGACTTGCGCGTGCTGGTTTTCGGTCTTGACCTGCTGGCGGTGAAGCAGGATGCCCGCTCCGACAACAGCCAAGATGGTCGTCACGACCATTGTCCAGATCAAGGCGTTGAGCCAGAGACGCAGTGACTTGGCGGCGGCGCTGGCTTGCTTGGCGATCGCCGTCGCCCGCTCCAGCGTGGGCTCTTCTTCTGGTTGGGAAGGATCTTCGGGGTTACTCAGGAATTGCACCATGGTCGTTTCCTCCTCTATCGAAAAAAATGGTGTCTGAGGTCCAGCCCGAACCTACCAAGGTTTACGACCAGTGTCAATCGTCGCTATGGCGCTTGATGTTGCCGAATGATTTCCCGAAATGCATAGGCGCTTGGACGGATGGTTCGTTTTTGGGTGGGGTAATCTATCTCGACTAGTCCGAAGCGAGGTCCAAATCCTTCTCGCCATTCGAAATTATCGATTAGTGACCAGTGGATGTATCCTCGGACATCAACCCCGCGTCCACGGGCCTGTTCAATTTCCGAAACATGTCGCCGAATGAAATCGGCCCGCCAATGGTCACTGGCGTCAGCGATCCCATTCTCGGTAACAATGATCGGGCGCTGGTAGTGCTTGAGCCAATCAAGCACATGACCAAGGCTTGGGGGATAAATGGTCCAACCGAGGTCATTTTTCGGCAGGCGAGGCGGGTGGTGCGGCGCAAAGACTTTGATCGGGGTGGTCAATCGAAACTTCAGCCAGTGCGGAAAATAAAAGTTGAGTCCGATGAAATCTTGCGTCAGGTAGGTCTGATCGAGCCACCATTGATTGTGCCAATAGTGGGCGAACCCACGCAGCGCCTGATCGAGTACGTTATGCCGCCGCCAAGCCATGAAGTCAGTAATATTATTGGCGGCCCCGACTTGATGACCGGGGAAGTGGCGATGAATGACCTGGTAGGCCAGGCGGTGGGCAGTTACCAGGTTGCGGATCGCCAGCCAAGCGGACCAAAGATTCTTTTGCTGCGGTGGCCAGTAGCCTTCGACATAGACCATGGTGGTATAGATGGTGGGCTCATTCATCGTGATCCAATACTGGGCCAAGGAACCGAGTTCTTTGATCACGATTAGGACATATCTGGCGAAATGATCGGCCGTCTTACGACGTAGCCAACCGCCTTGGCGGGCGACCCAAGTTGGCAGGGTGAAATGTTGCAGGGTCACGATCGGTTTGAGGCCGAGCCGATGGAGTTCCATGAGTACTTGACGGTAGTGCTCGATCGCCTCAGCCGAGAACTCACCCGGTCGTGGTTCAATCCGGCTCCACTCGATTGACAGACGGTGGGTATTGTGACCAAGGTCCTTGGCTAGGGCAAAATCTTGTTTGTAACGGTGCCAATGATCGGTCGCTAAGCCGGAATGCTCTTGATCTTTAACCAAACCAAGTTTTTCCCACTCGGTCCAGTCATTGTGATTATTACCTTCGACTTGATGGGCCGAGGTGGCGGCGCCCCAGAGGAAGTGTCTTGGGAAAACTTCGGACATATAGCTCTAGGAGGATACCATTGCCGTTCACACTTGACAAAATTTAGGGTTAGGTATATGCCTTAGCTGTGGCTTGATTATCATCTTCCCCGGGATAACCGGCGGAGGAGTATTCATGCATTATTGATAGCAGCCTGACAACTCAATATCCTCAATGAAAGGAGAGGATCATGCAACGCTTCATCCTTGCTGCACTCCTGGTCTGTGTCACGGCTTCGACCAAGGTGCAAGTCATCCAGGCGCAGTCCGTGTTCGGTTCAGCCGGAGCGACGGTGTCTGGCGGTTCGATCACCAACTCCTTCACCCTTGGCCAGCCGTTTGTCGGCTCGGTTTCGGGCGGGGGAATGGCGATGACCATCGGTTTCTGGGGTAGTCACCCTGGAGTCGTCGGCGTCGAAGAGGCACCACTGCCCGTCCGCTTTGCCCTTGGGCAGAACACGCCGAATCCCTTCGATCGCCGTACGACTATCCGGTTCGACATTCCGAAAGGGCAGGCCGTGCCGGTGACCCTGGCGATTTACAATGTCAGCGGCCGCTGTATCGCCACTCTGGTTGATGGGTCGAAGCCTTCCGGCTTCTACCGTATCACCTGGGATCGTCGCGCGGATAACAACCAATTCGTAGCGTCAGGACTGTATTTCTACCGCCTCGACGCCGGTTCGTTCACCCAGACGCGCAAACTGCTCGTCTTGAACTGAAAGGCAGGCACACAATGACCCGGTTCTTCTTGATGCTGATGGCCCTGATGTTGATTATCGGTACTGCTTCGGCAGTCCCGTCGACTATCACCATCCAGGGTACCCTGACCTCAACCAGTGGCTCGCCGCTCAACGGCAGCCACACGGTGGACTTCAAACTCTACGATGCCTTGACTGGTGGTTCGCTGTTCTGGAACGAGACGCAGTCCGTCAATGTCACCAATGGCCTGTACTCCGCAATCTTGGGAAGTGTCACTCCGCTGCCCGTCTCCCTGTTCACCGGTCAGAACCTCTGGTTGGAAAACACGGTGGACGGCACGACACTGACGCCTCGCGTTGCGGGGACTTCGGTCTTCTATGCTTTCCGCGCTCAGATTGCCGACAGCGTCGTCAACGGTGGCAGTAACTTACCACTGGTGACCGACGGTACGAACGTCTGGTTGCCGGGGGGCATGTTCGGAGTCAACCGGACGACCACTCCAACGACGACACTTGATGTCAACGGTATTATCAGTTCATCGAGCGGGAATCTGTCACTCCACGATGGCCGCTGTGGTTTCGCGAACAACGGAACTGACCTCATGATGGGTGTCACCACTCCCGGCTTAGCCCGAGCCCTGGTCGATAACAACGGAACATTGATCTTGGATTACGGCGGAGACTTTCCGAACGGAGTGCGTATCGATGGCAACTTGAATGTTATCGGCTCCAAGTGCCGCCTCGTGAAGACCGCCTCCTACGGTGAACGAAAGCTCAACGCCAACGAATCGGCGTACGCCTGGTTCTCGACCGAGGGAGAGGGGCGACTGCAGAACGGCCGGGCGCGCATCGATCTCGATCCGAAGTGGCTCGAGACCGTGACGATCAACGACGGCAATAAGCTCCGCGCTTTTGTCACCTTTTACGGTGAGCACGGCGAATTCTACGTCGAACGGGACTTGATCGGATTTACGGTCGTGGACCCGAGCGGCGGCAATGCCGAGTTCTCCTGGAAGGTCGAAGCCAAGCAGAAGGGCTACGAACACACCTAGCTCGAGCCGGTCATCCAGACCGCGAAGAAATAAGGAGGACGCCATGAAGCGTCTACTGATATTTCTCGTGGCTGGGATGCTGATGATTCCGGTTGCGGGGTGGGCACAGCAGGTGGCTGACAGTTTTCAGCTGCCGTTGTCGAATTATCCAATCAATGATAGATGTTTGAGTTTCGGTGGACTCAACTCGGGATTCCAGCTGTGCGGAAAAGACGGCAAGCACACGGGCGACGATGCTTGTGAACCTATAGACACGCCTGTGTATGCCGTCGCGAATGGCAGAGTTAAACTAGCTGGAACTCATTACACATGCCCGAATTGGGAATATATCATCGTGATTGAGCATACCTTAACTAATGGATCAATAGTATGCTCGGTCTACGGACACTGTCCTCCAGAAGCTGGGATTTCAGCTGGGGTGAACGTGACGAAGGGTCAAAGAATTGCCCACGTCACACATCTAACCTGCTGGCCAGATCATTTGCACTTTGCGATGCATCTTGGTGCCTACGGAGGAAGTGAAGGTGTTTATCAAGGCTGGATTAATGGTTACATGCCCGATAGCACCACTTGCACCGCTTACCCTACGGCTTGGCCAGGAGAATACGTCGATCCTGTTGTATTCGTTCAGAGTCACGAGACTCCAGCTTACCACTGCAACTACGTCAACCAATGGGTAAACGGCGTCGACATCAACGAAGCCACCGGAACCCCGGGGACGACGTTCACCCTAGCGGTGGCATACAAGAACACCGGCACGGCTACCTGGAACAATGTCGGTTGGATCAGCGGTCGGCAACGTGTCGTCTCTTGTACCCCTGCTTCGGTTGCTACGAACGCTACAGCAACATTCACGTTCCAGGCACAAATTCCCTCTAGCATGACCGTCGGCGACTACCAAGTCTACTTCCGGCCGTTCCATGGCACGACCGGGATGGATGACTGGGGTGGGTTGTACTGGCTTATCCACGTGACATCGCCGGGCGATGTAACTCCTCCAACCGTTCCTACAAACCTCTCCGTCAACCCTACCGGTTGCAGCGAAACAAACAGTTTCACGTTCAGCTGGACTGCTTCAACTGATGCTGGCAGAAGTGGGCTGGCCGGGTACGAGTGGCAGATCAATGGTGGAACCATCACGCAACAGACGGCAACGTCGGTAACTACAACTGCACCGTACACTGGTAATCATACGTTCTCGGTTCGGGCCTATGATAACGCAGGAAACCGCAGTAGCTACGTGCCAATCGGGTTCTGCTATCAGCCTCCGACTGGTCCCTGCCCCGGCCGGGAAATTCCACACACGTGTGTCGGATCGTCGACCTGTTACCCAGCCTCTGCGGCGAACCTACAGATGTTGGGGACGCACACGGCGGCACAGTGGCAAACCGTAGGCGAGCCAGTGCATGAACTTCTGCAAGCCGGCAAGACCTACAGCGTCGGGTTCGAGTACCGCTCGAAGACGGCGACGGACATCAAGCTCGGTCTGGGCGGTTCCGCGTGGAACTTGTCGAGTCCGGGGCTGATCGTCGGCCAGTCATCCCTGCCGGCGGCGCCTGAAGTCTGGCATCCATTCTGGAGCGCGCCATTCACAGTCACGACCGAACAACTGAAGGATGTCTCCAATCTCCGTCTCATCATCGCCAAAAACTCGGATGAGGGGGTGGAGTTCCGGAACGTTCGCATCCTCGCTTACTCAGTTCATTAGGCGAGATTCGTATCTTCAACTTCAACCACCCCCGGTTCTGCGGAATCGGGGGTGTCTTATTATTGCCGCTGACCAAAGAAGAACCCAATGAGAAATCCGGCCACGAGAACTACTGAGAGGACAAACGTGAGCAAACCAGGCCGGATTTTCATGGCACGGTGATTGATCCTTGTTTGATTGTCTGATGTTGAGCAGGGGAAACGAGTGAAGTATCAGCTAGTCGCTTGAGCATGGCCGTGCGACGGGGGCTGATCAAAAGCGAGACTTGGCTGTGGCTGATGCTGATCGGGATCAGTTGGACTTTAAGCTGTACTCCAGATACGGTGAGATTGAGCGTCAAGCCTTCTTGCGTGTCGCGCGACCAGTCTTGATCGAAGATGAAGTTACCGAGGCTGTAGGCAATGAACTTGCCGTTGTAGACTTCGAAAGGTTCAGCTACGTGGGGGTGGGAGCCGATGACTAAGTCTGCGCCGGCGTCAATGAGTTGGTGAGCGTCGGCTTGCTGTCGGCCGGTGAATTTCAGGTTGTATTCAATGCCCCAGTGCGGCATGACGATCAGCGTGTCGACGTTCGGTCGCAGGCGACGGATTTCGTCCAGCACGACCGGGAGACCGGCGGTCAGCCCATGGTATCCAACAAAGCCAATGCGTCGTCCATTGACGGTCTTCGTGATCGTGTAGCCGGCGCGGTTTTTGGGATCGCCAAAATAATCCAGCCCGGCGCTCCGCAGGGTCGACCGGGTGGCGTCCAACCCCGCTTGCCCAAAATTGAGCGTGTGGTTGTTGGCCAGGGATACCATGGTGATGCCGGCCTGTTTCAGGACGGGGGCCATGGCCGGGTCAAAGGTGAAGATCAAGTTGGTGCTGGTGGCCCGAGTTTTATTTGTCGTGAACGGCCCCTCCAGGTTGGCGAGCACGATGTCCCCAGAGTTTTTAATATTTGACTGAATCTTAGCAAACGGAAAGAACTGTCCATTGGCCGTGATAGACTGCCGGACGTGCCGGTCGAGCATGATGTCGCCCATCATGGTCATTGACCACGAACCAGTCGTCGCATTGACCCGGGGGGTGCGGCGGCCTATGGGAGGAAAAATCAGTCCCAAGATTGTCAGCAGTGTAAGCAAAAAACGCATACTCACAGTGTACCACAGCTGAAATGCCGATGTTTAATTTCTGATGACCTGGTACGTACCTTTTTGATAGACCCACGAGGCACCAGGGCCGGAAGAGAAAATAACGTTGGCTAAACCACTATCGTATGTAATGTCGGAGTTGTTTTGCATGACCATCCTTTGCGCGGTTATCTCTTTGATATTGAGACCGTTTTGCAAGTTCACTTCACCATTAGCGGCGTAGATGACACTGGCCGTTAAGTTGTTCGCGATGTCAACCGCTGGTAACGAGTCAGAGATGGATGTATTTGTCGAGAGAGCCATGATGTAGGTAGAAGCATTGCTGTTGCTCAGGAGGTCGCCGGATGTGTTGCTGACAATGCGCCCGCTATTGGCCATGTCCGACGGATTATCCGCGACAATAATGCCACTGTCACCGCTGTAGGTGTTCGAGAGTTTTAAGGAGCCGTTAATATAGATGTTGCCTTGGACCCAAAGGACTCCCGTCAGGATGGCCGGCGTGGATGCGCTGGCGGTGATGGTCAGGTCACCAATAATTTTTTTTGGACCGAAGGATTGCCCATTAGCCAGGGTTTGATTTCCGTTTAGTATGCCGCCATTCACGGCCACGCTTTCGATTTGGGCAATTTGAGCAGAGGATAGTGGGAACGGCGATGGATTAACGACCGGGTTACCATAATGGCAATACGGCCCAGTATTATAGACCGTGTTTGTCCCATCGCATGGTACCGGACCATTACTGACATTCGCGCAGGTGGCCGTCCCATTGCCGGCCTTGACGGTGCCACTAACCGTCAGGTAGCAAGCATGTTGGGCAATGTTCGTGTTGTTGGCGATAGTTTCGGCATAGGCATTGCCGTCGATGGCGTTGTTATCGGCGCAGAGACTACCGGTGCAATCGACTTGCAAGGTGGATGAAATACCCCCGAGGTAGACCCGGAAAGCACTATCGTAGCCGGCCGGATTCCAGACCGTCCCATTGGAACTCGTTTTTGAGGTGCCATTGGTGTAACTCGTGTCGGTGGTGTCGCGGACAACTTTCCAGTAATTGGCGCTGCTGCCGGCGCTTGAAACTTTAATGACCAGCCAATATTTTGTGCTCAGAGAAAGGATGGGGGTGGTTGATTGATTGAACAGTTGATTGGTCCAGCCATTTTCCCAGCCGGCCGCGTCGCTTGGGCCGCTAAGGGCCTGTGAATACAAACTACTTCCTGGCTTATTGTTATTGTCGGAATAGACAGCCAGCGTCGCGCTCGGCGGCGTACCCGCTTTCGCTGCTTTGAGATCAACACTGTAGATTTTGTCCGTGACGGTCGGGATGAAACTCTGGGCGAGATACAAGGTGGTGCTCGTTTGTCCTAAGACCGTGATATTCAAAGGGCTGACACTCGGGTTAGACACGGAATCAGCGGTTGGCTGCCCTTTGGCGAGCACCACATCGCCGGTAATCAGACTTTTCGAACCAGTCACCGAGCCGGTGGAGAAGACATTACCGGTGATTTTGTTATTGTTTTTCATCACCAACCCACCCACCCCACTCTGCAAGCCATATCGGAATGCGGGGTTAATTCGGGTCGTGTATAATTTCACCTGAAGGGTTCGACTCGATTGACCACCACTTCCTTGCACGACGGCGGTGGAGACGATGGTTTTACTGTTGTTGTCACCACTGACGGTCGTAGTGTAGTTCCCATTGCCTAGCTGGACATTTGTTTCGCCAGAAAACGAACTCCCCGGACAGTCAGTATGGTTGCTCGGATTATTGAGACACCAGACGGCTTTTTCAATGCCTGATTCGGCAATGCGGGTGGCTTCGGGTTCATTGACGCGGAGGCTAGTCGTGGTGATCCGCTGCGTTGTCCGGGTTAAAGTCACGGCCACAAGAATCGTGATGACCGAAACAAAGATGACCGCCATGATCAAAGCAAAGCCGGTCAAGACATGCCGCGGTTTTTGCACTGGACGTGGGGGATGTTTAGGCATGATTGCGGAAGGTGGCGTGAATAATATTAATTTGGTTGAACTCCCGACCGCGGACCGTGCTGATAGTTCGCATGGTGACGGTCACATCGGTGGCGCTGGTGATGGTGTCGTTATTATAGCGAAAATATACGTCTTTGACACCGGTGGTCAGAGTGGTGGTGCCGCTGAGGCGGGTGCTACAGTTGGTGGGACAACCAGTCTGATTTGCACTGGTCACCAACGTCAGCCGCTGATTGTTAGCATTTGATGCGTCGAGTGTCACCACCAGGGTATCAGTCAGGGTTGATGACAAACTGCCATCGGTCAGCGGTGTTGGCGCGGAAAAAACTAGGGTAGTGTCACCGGAGGTGTAGGTGATGCTGTTGATGGTGGCACTGGCCAAGACCGCGGTGCCCTGTCGGATGGTTTGATCAAGATTGGCAAAAATGCGGGAGGCATTTTCACCGGTGACAATCCGGCCCTGTTCGTCGGTGGCGAACTGGCTCGAGCCGATAAAGAGGTTGCCGATGATGATGATGACCACGCCCATCACAAACATACTGATCAGCAGTTCGATGAGCGTCAGTCCGCGGCGTCTGATCATAATCCCAGTCCGCTTTTACCGATCAAGTCGGTGGTAGTGTAGCTGCGCAGCGAACCGGAAAGCCACTGGACGGTAATCTTCGCCTGTTTCAGGGTGGTGCTGTTGGCGTTCGGGTAGGCCGACGTGGTCAGGAGGCCGTTATCATCAAACGTGTTGGGCGTGCTATCTGGCAGATCGTTCAGGCCCAAGCGGATCCAGGCCACCGGCAGAAGCGAGCTGCCGTCAAAGTTCCAGGTGGTGGTCGTGGCACCAACCGTCGTTTGGACGTCGTCAACTTCGGCGTGGACTCCGTTCCAACCAGCCAATGTAGCCGGGCCAGTGGAATATGTTGTGTCCGTTATCGATGCGCTGCCAACTTGCGTGCCATTAATGAAGAGCGACAAACTGGAGCCAGTCATGACCACTTGAACTGTATTCCAGCTATTCGTGGCGAAGGCCACGGTCGAGCTCGGAGAAAGCAAAACCGTGGCTGAACCACCGACCACTTTTTCAAGAACCACGTTCTGGGTTAAACTTTTTCCCAGGTCAAGATCGGTGGTGGCGCTTGCTACCCGCACCCGGTAGGTGTTTGTGGCGTCTGTAGCTCGCAGATAATAGCCGACGGCCCAGCCGGCTGGACTATCGCTGGCGACATAGAATTTAGCTTGGAGCGTGGCGTCGCCATACATGGCGGCAGGAAAAAGGAGTCGTCCGGAGACGCCGTTCGTGATAGTACTATTTTTTGCCAGCTCGACCACGTTCGGTGTAGTGTGACTTCCGCTGTTGGCGTTGTCGGTGATAATCTTCCAGGATCCAGCACTATACAAGATGTTCTTGAAGGCGCCACTGGTTTGATCGCCGATGGTGGTCACATCAAGGCGTTTGAGAGCATTGAGCTCCTCGTCCGCTAGGGCCGCCGCTTCAGAGCGGAAGGTCGTTTGACGATTGATCGCCCGGGCGCCGGTCAGCGTGGCAAAAATCGCGATGGCAATGCCAACAATAAAGAGGGCCAGGACGGAATCAAGCAAGGTGAATCCACGACGCGCCGCTGATTGTTTTTTGGTCTTCATGGGGACTATGACCAGTGTAGCAAATAGGGGACACGACTGTCGAAGGCGTTGACGATGACCAGTAATTGACGTAGTCTCACGATTGAGCCGAAGTGGCGGAATTGGCATACGCGCCAGCCTTAGGAGCTGGTGCCCGCAAGGGCTTGTGGGTTCAAATCCCACCTTCGGCACCAAAGGATTATGTCTTTCGACCCAACTATTATTGAGGCAGCGAGAAAAGACCTTCTCCATTCTTTGCGTCTCCAGCCAAAGCAAGAATTTGATACACGTCGGAACACGAACGGTGAGAAACAAGTTTGGTTGGTGAGCCGTGAAGATCGAAGCCCAGCAATTCTCCGGGTCGGCGAGCAGCGGCCAAAAGGTTTTTTCCCTGGTGGATATCAGGGCAAACATCTCCGCATACCAAAAATATTTATCTACGGCTCGTCGCCCGTGCCATACGAGCTTGAAGAATACGTAGCCGGGCAGTTGATGTTCGACCGCGATCGGGACCTTGAAGCAGTTGGTCAGTGGTCATCGGTAACGCAAGAAATGTTTATCCGGGCGTTTTGGGAATTCCAGAATGTTGGCGCGGAGGTGCCGATGGAAGTAAAAAATGTTCAAAAAAAAATTGATAAGCACCTGACAAAGGCTCGAATCCTCATGAAGGACTTCGAAGGCGTGAATGCTATCGTTGCACAATATGCCGATTTTTGGTCGGATCAATATCCGTCAAAATGGAAGTTCGCCGCCGATAATCTCATTCTTGACGCCGAGGGACGAGTCACATTTATCGATAACACCGGCGTGGCTAAGCGGCACTTTGGCTATGATTTTGGGTGGACGATCTGGCCGCGGTGGGTGCGGATGTCGATTGAGGCTTTGGATGATGTCCCGGCCCACCTTCGGTATTTGGCAGAGTATCGTCAGAGGATCGTGAACCTCAAACTGACAAATGTTGAGATTCTTGAGCCAAAGTTTTTTTGGCTGATGGTGCTGGAACGGACGATCGGCGCGTTCTACGACATTGCCAATGAAACACCCCACCTGAACCAATGGCAATCGATGCCAGGCGACCCAGCGAAACGGCGGGAAGCGCACGTCAAGTTTCTTAACGCTTTGCAACTAGAAGTCTTAACTCGCTTGATCTAACATCGCTTGACAAGGTTTTGAAAATCCGCTATGCTCCAGACATAGACAAATTTTGGTGGTTCCCATAGGAGCCACCAAAATGTTTTTACGAAGAATTGCATACGTGATTATCGGCACCGTTTTCGGCGCCCTCTTGGCTTGGCGCATGGTCGGCGCGGACGGTCCGACCGTCGTGATCAACGAACTGATGTGGATGGGCTCATCGGCTTCATCGGCCGATGAGTGGATTGAGCTACGCAACCTGACCGATCAGCCAGTTGATCTGTCAAACTGGCAGTTGACAAAAAAATCCAGCGGGAATGAGGTGGCGATGCTGACCATTCCGACCGGGAAAACACTTCCGGCCAACGGGTATTTTCTGATCAGCAACTACGCCAATACAAATACGAGTAGCGTCTTGAGCGTTGTTCCGAATTACGTGACGACCGACGTGGCCTTGAGCAACAGTGCCCTGCAGGTCAAGCTGTACGATCAAAACCATGTGTTACTCGACACGGCTGACGACGGCGTGGGTAATCCGCTGGCTGGCAACTTCGATAGCACGAAAAAGATCTATGCAGCGATGGAGCGCAACCCGATTCCGGGCGATGGGACGCTGGGGCAGAGTTGGCATGCCGCCAGCCGCGGTGTCGGTTTTCAAGATGGTAAAACTGAACGTGGTACCCCGGGCAGCATCAACTCCAATGGCTTGCCCCTGGCC
The DNA here is from genome assembly GCA_016194465.1 of Candidatus Kerfeldbacteria bacterium. Classification (GTDB taxonomy): domain Bacteria; phylum Patescibacteriota; class Patescibacteriia; order SBBC01; family CAIJZX01; genus JACQBO01. The sequence continues at coordinate 41 of JACQBO010000009.1, read as the reverse complement.
AATGCTGGCCCCGATCAAAATGCCGTCGCCGGGCAAGACGT
>JACQBO010000087.1 GCA_016194465.1 Candidatus Kerfeldbacteria bacterium | reverse complement strand
GTACTTCGTTCGGAGCTTCGGTCCTGGATTAACCACGACACAAATCAATCGGTACATTCGGGAGCAATCCGCGGAGTCCTAAAAATACCGAGCATTCAGACCACCACCCTTGGGGTGGTGGTGCACCTTCGCGCTTGACAACTTTTTTCGTTCTTGCTATTCTCCTGATATAGCTAGTTCAAACCTGAACTAGTGATTTTTGCTGGCCACCCCACCCCACCTGTCCCTTCGGGGCATCCTCTCCTTGAGCAAGGAGAGGAGCCAACCCGATAATAATACTTCCACTTACCTTCTACTGTTTTTTATGCCCCAGTCCCCCTTAAAACAAGCCATTGAAGAAATCTGCGCCGAGAAAAATATCCCCTATCAATCGGTGATCGAAACGATCGAGGCAGCCTTGGCCGTGGCCTATCGAAAGGATTTCGGAGAAAAGAATCAGAACATTGTGACCACCTTTGATCCGGATGAAGGGACGAGCCGAGTTTTTGATCTGAAAACCGTCGTGGACGATGCACTCTACCAGGTATACCTGGCGGAACAAAAAGAGCGAGAGCAAGCCGAAGCCGAAGAACGTCTCGACGAGTACCTCGAGCAAAAGCGCGCCGAAGAAGAAGCCAAGCGACCGGTAGCTGGTGCATCGGCCGAAGCTGAAGAGGTTAAAGAAGAACGCTTTGACCCACGGCGCCACATCGCCCTGAGCGAAGCAAAGAAACAAGACTCCAAATACGAACTTGGCGACGAGATTAAGACAGAACTTTTTCCCCCGGCCGCCTATGGCCGGATGGCGGCCCAAACCGCGAAGCAAGTCATCATCCAACGTATTCGCGAAGCCGAACGTGATACGGTCTACAAAGAATTTAAAGGCCGCGAAGGCGAAATGATTACCGCCATGGTCCAGCGGGTTGAGGGCCGGATGGTTTTGATTGACCTGGGTCACACGACGGCCATCATGCCGCCGCCGGAGCAAGTCGAGCGGGAGCACTATCGGCCTGGTGATCGGATCAAAGTCTACATCGTCGCGGTCAACATGACCCCGAAAGGCCCAGAGATTGTGGTATCTCGTACCCATCCGGAAATTGTCCGTAAACTATTTACGCTCGAAGTGCCGGAACTGCAAAGCGAAGCCGTCCAGATCAAAGGCATTGCCCGGGAAGCTGGACTGCGGACAAAAATCGCTGTGTGGTCTGACCAAAAAAATATCGATCCAGTTGGTTCGTTGGTCGGTCAGCGCGGCACCCGCGTCCAGACAGTTATTTCCGAGCTGGGTGGCGAAAAGATCGACATTATTGAATGGAGTAACGATCCCGTGAAGTTTATTACCAACGCTTTGTCGCCGGCTAAAATCATTTCGATCAAATTGCGGGAAGAAGACCACTCCTGCGTCGCCGAGGTGAAAGATGACCAGCTATCTCTGGCCATCGGAAAGTCTGGCCAGAATGTCCGGCTGGCCGCGAAACTGACGGGATGGAAAATCGATTTGGTTGGTGAAAACGGGCCGACAAAGGTTTCAACCAATGCCGCGGAATCTTCTGATGGTGCGACTGAAAAAGCCGCTGATCAACCACCCCCCAACCCCTCCTTGAGTAAGGAGGGGAGCGAATCACCCCCAACCCCCTCCCTCGGCACGCTCGGGACCGGCTCTTCGGAAGGAGGGGCCCCGACAATTGCCGACCAGGGCGCCGAAAAAGCGATCGTCGAGGAGGCGACTGCGGTTGATACCGGGGCGGTCGAACCCTCAACCCAACCCGATCCGGTTGACCAAACCGTTAGTCCCTCGCCAGAGGAAACAATGACCAAAGCTGATGAAGAATCGGCAGCTATAGCGTCTTCACCAACCGAATAATTTTTTAATCGTTACCCTGCCCGCGTATGAATTTCGTGTACTTCGCCCTCGGGGTCAGTCTGCTTGGTCTGATCATGACGTGGGTCCTGACTCTCTTTGTCAACCGCCAGCCCGGTGGCAGTGCGGCCATGGACAAGGTCGCTAAGGCTATTTTGGCCGGCGCTAACGCCTTCCTGAAGCGCCAATATATTACGATCGGCTCGATCGCCGCTGGTGTGGCCGTGCTCATCGTCATTATTTATCTGGCTACTGGGCATCCGGCGAAAGCCTGGGAAACGGCTTCCGCCTTTATCATCGGGGCGGTTGCCTCGGGCATTGCCGGATATATGGGCATGTATGTTTCGGTTCGGGCCAATGTCAAGGTGGCCGCCGCCGCGGACAAGCAAAGCATGAACGGCGCGTTACGAATTGCGTTACGAGCCGGTGCGGTCGAAGGCATGCTGGTTTCCTCGCTCTCCCTGCTTGGCTTATCCGCTCTCTTTCTCATCTATACCCAGCTGCTTCACTTTGATCCGCGTGAAGTACCTGGCGTGATCATTGGTTTCGGTTTCGGCGCCTCGCTCGTGGCTCTCTTCGCCCAACTCGGCGGCGGGATTTATACCAAGGCGGCTGATGTGGGTGCCGACTTGGTGGGAAAAGTTGAGGCGGGTATTCCCGAAGATGACCCGCGCAACCCGGCGGTCATTGCCGACCTGGTTGGTGATAATGTCGGCGATTGTGCCGGTCGGGGCGCC
>JACQBO010000091.1 GCA_016194465.1 Candidatus Kerfeldbacteria bacterium | reverse complement strand
TCAATCGGCCCGGGCCTCGGGATTGGTATTTTGGCCGCTAAAGGCCTGGAAGCCATCGGTCGCAATCCCGATGCCGCCGGCAAAATCCAGGTGGCCATGCTGATCGCCATGGCCTTCGCCGAAGCCATTGCCATCTACGCCCTGGTCGTGGCGCTGATTGTGAAATTCGTTTAGCTCCCACCACCCCCATCCCCTCCTCAGGCAGGAGGGGAGCCCGCGAACTAACTTTTTACCAAAGGTATGACTGAACTGTTTAGTAAACTCGGTATCGACTGCCCGGCAGAGCCAGGTCCGGCTTCGCCGGTGAAAATCAATGCCGTAGTGAAATACTATGTCTGAGTTGTTCACAAAACTTGGAATTGATTGGCGATTACTGGTGGCCAACACCATCACGTTTTTTGTGATGCTGTGGATTTTACGCCGTTTTGCCTACCGCCCAATTTTGCGGCTCTTAGAACAACGGCAAAAAACTGTGGCAGATAGCTTGACGAAGGCCAAAGCCGTTGACGAACAGTGGAAAGAGCTGCAAACGCAGAAACAGCGGATCATTGAAGAAACCAAAACAGAATCGCTGCGTCATTTGAAGGCGGCCGAGGCCGAGGCCCAAGCAGTTCGCCAAGACCTGGTGGCCAAAGCCGAAGCCGAGGCGGCCGCCATGCTTGCGCGGAATAAGCTCGAGTTGGAGCGTCAGAAAGATGACATGCTGGTCTCGGCCAAAGCCGAAATTGTTGACTTAGTCTTAACCGCAAGCGGAAAAGTTTTGGAAACCGAATTAACAACTGACAAGCAGCGAGCCTTGGCTGAAGCCACTGTCGCTACCTTGAAACAAGCATAACCATGCGGGTTACTACCTACGAACACTATATCCGCGACTTACTCCAGCACCCCGATATTTTAGAATTACATCGGGCCGAGGCCCATCATTTCCGACGCAGCCGTTTTGTCCATTGTTATGCGGTTGGCAAACTGGCATACCGTCTCGCAGTGTTGACCCACGCCAACGTGACCGTGACGGCCCGGGCAGGGTTTCTTCATGACTGGTATCACGAGACCCATCCGCATTTCCGCCGGCTGATTGATCCGGATACGCACCATTTTCGGCAGTCGGTGGAAGCGGCTAAAAACTATGGCGAATCTCCAGAGGTCCTGAGCGCCATCCGGACACACATGTGGCCCTGGGGCCGGAAGCGGCCGCGATCGCGAGAAGCCTGGATTGTTTGGGTGGCGGATAATCTGACCTATGTGGTGGATGCTTGGCAAAGCTTGAAGCTCTCCACTCGGGAGCACATGCACGAACTCGTGTACGGACCGTCATAACTATGCGCCGTCTCGCCCCACTTCAGTACGCCACCATTCTCCGACAGGCACAATCAGAAAGCACAATTTCTGGTGGGGCTTTGGTGGATAATTTCATGACCATGCTCCGCCGTCACCGCGCTTTGAAACTACTACCGGGGATCCTGAACCACCTCCGCCTGATTGAAAATGAAGCGGCGGGTCGGACCTCGGTCGAGGTCTGGTCGGCGGTGCCGGCAGCAGAATTGCCGATTGCTACCCTGGTAAAATCCCACTACCCCTCGCTGTCGTTGATCGTCCACCATGACCCGGCCTTGATGGGAGGACTGAAAATCTTGATCGGCGATGAACTGATTGATGGCTCGATTGCTGGTCGTTTGAACCAACTTCGAACCCATTTACTCCGTTAGCCACATTCCCCATGCCTGAAAGTATCGTCGATATCCTCGCGAAAGAAATTGCCGGTTTTCAGCCGACCACGGCCACGGCTCATGTTGGCACCGTGCTTGAAGTTGGGGATGGTATTGCCCGCTTGAGCGGACTCAGCCGCGTCCAGTCACAAGAAATGGTGGAATTCGCCAACGGCACGTTTGGCGTGGCCCTCAACCTCGAAGAAGACTCGATTGGGGCGATGATCCTTGGTGACACGGTAGGCATTGCTCAGGGGCAGACCGTCAAGGCCACCGGCAAGATTCTTCAAGTCCCGGTTGGACCAGCGGTCATCGGCCGGGTCATCAACCCGCTGGGCCAGCCGGTTGATGGACAAGGTCCAGTGTCGACCGAATCTTTTTATCCAGTTGAACGAATTGCGCCGGGCGTTATTACTCGGCAGTCGGTCAACAGACCGCTGCAAACCGGAATCAAATCAATCGACGCCATGATCCCGATTGGCCGTGGCCAACGCGAATTGATCATTGGTGATCGGCAAACCGGCAAGACGGCCATTGCGGTCGATACGATCATCAACCAAAAAGGCCAGGATGTGCTCTGTATCTACGTGGCCATTGGCCAGAAAGAGTCCAAAGTCGCGCGCATCATTGCTAAACTTGAAGCAGCCGGCGCGATGGAGTATACGACGGTCTTGCTGGCTGGGGCTTCAGATCCAGCGGCGTTGTCCTATATTGCGCCCTATGCCGGGTGCGCCATGGGCGAATATTTTATGGACCAAGGCAAGGACGTGCTGATCGTGTACGATGATCTTTCCAAACACGCCTGGGCCTATCGTCAAGTTTCTCTCCTCCTGCGGCGTCCACCAGGCCGCGAAGCCTACCCCGGTGATATTTTCTATGTCCATTCTCGACTTTTGGAGCGTGCCGCCCGGCTGAACAAAGAGAATGGTGGAGGATCATTGACGGCCTTGCCGATCATTGAAACGCAGGCGGGTGACGTCTCCGCCTATATCCCGACCAATGTGATTTCCATTACCGACGGCCAGATTTACTTAGAATCAGATTTGTTTTATCAGGGTATTCGGCCGGCCGTGAACGCCGGATTGTCCGTGTCCCGGGTTGGTTCGGCCGCCCAGACGAAGGCCATGAAAAAAGTGGCCGGAAAAATCCGCTTGGCCTTGGCGCAGTATCGCGAACTGGCCGCCTTCGCTCAATTCGGCTCTGATCTTGACGCGACGACTCGGGAACAGCTTGACCGGGGCCGCCGGATAACCGAAGTGCTGAAGCAAGGCCAGTACCGACCGCTCTCCATGGCGCAGCAGGTAGCGATTCTGTATGCGGCGAATAATGGTTATCTCGACCAGGTTGAACCGGAAGTGATCGGGCCTTGGGAAGCGGACTTTCATAGTTATCTGGAACGGCACGGCGCGACCTGGCTGGCGGTGCTGGCCGAGAGCGGAGAAATGACTGACGCGCTTGAAGCTGACCTCAAGTCGTTGTTGACGAAGTATCAGGAGACCCGCTAATGCTCCCGTTAGAGATTTATCATTTTTCGTTTACCGCTTTCCAAGTATCCATCATGTTATCGCGCAAATCTACACCCATGAATTCGTTAAATCTCTAACGGATGCCAGCCGCCACTCGCGACATCAACCAACGGATCCGCTCGGTCCAAAATACGCGTAAGATCACCAAGGCGATGGAACTGGTAGCCAGCGCCAAGATGCGCAAAGCCAGCCAGGCGGTCGTGGGGACACGACCATACGCCAATCGGGCTTGGGATATGCTCTTGAATTTGGCCAAGCGGACAGAACCAGATCGTCATCCCTTGTTGCGGGCGACCACGCCGCTGAAAAAAATCGCCGTGATTCTTATCGCTTCGAATCGGGGCCTGGTCGGCGGATTTAATGCCCAGATCGTCTCCGCCGTGTCCAAGTATATTCAAGAATTCAAAACAGCCAACGTGGCCGAGGTGGATACGGTCATTATGGGCACGAAAAGCCGGGCCATTTTTTTCCAGCACGGGCACGAGATTGCCGCCGAGTTCATGAAGCAAGATATTACGCTCGATGCGGCCGAAGTGCGGCCGATGGCCAAGCTGGTGATCGATGGATTTACCAGCGGCACCTACGACCGGGTGATCGTCGGGTTCATGGATTTCGTTTCGTCACTCGTCCAACGTCCCGCCATCCGCCAAGTCCTTCCTTTGACCGCCGAAGCTTTTTCTACTGGCCAGTCTGGTATCATTTCCAAAACCGAACGAGAAGGTATCGTAGCCGAAGAGGCTGCCGAAGAGCGAGCGTTTGAATATCTGTTTGAACCCGACGCGGATATCGTGCTCGATGCCTTGTTGCCGCGCCTGGTGGAGATGCAAATTTTCCGCGCCGTTCTGGAAACGAACGCGGCTGAACACGCCGCCCGGATGGTAGCCATGCGGAACGCCTCGGATGCCGCCAATGACCTGATTGATGGACTGACCCTGACGTTTACCCAGGCGCGCCAAGCCGCCATTACCCAAGACCTGGCGGAAATTTCGGCTGGCCGTGCCGCTTTAGAGAATGCTTAATGCTATGAAGAAAACACCTCCTATGACTGGCTCCATTCACCAAATTATTGGCCCCGTGGTTGACGTCAAATTTGACGAACACCTGCCGACGATCCTCAATGCGCTTCGTGTTGATCGTCCGAATCAAGAACCACTGATTTTAGAAGTGCAGCAACATCTCGGTGCCAACGTGGTCCGGACGGTAGCCATGTCTTCAACCGATGGCTTGGCCCGCGGACAGCAAGCGACGGACTCTGGTCATCCGATCAGCGTCCCGGTCGGCCCAAAAACACTCGGCCGGATGGTCAATGTCATCGGCCAGGCGATTGATGGTAAAGAAAGCATGCCCACCGAACTGACCCTGCCCATTCACCGGCCAGCCCCAGCTTTTACCGATCAATCCGTCAAAGCCGAAGTGTTTGAAACTGGGATTAAAGTGATCGATTTGATCTGTCCCTTTGTGAAAGGAGGCAAAGTTGGTTTATTCGGTGGCGCTGGCGTCGGTAAAACTGTCGTTATCACGGAGCTCATTCGGAACATTGCCGCCGAGCACGGCGGTTACTCAGTGTTTGCTGGCGTCGGTGAACGGACCCGTGAAGGCAATGACCTCTACCATGAAATGAAAGAGTCTGGAGTCTTAGACAAAACGGCTCTCGTTTTTGGACAAATGAATGAACCACCAGGTGCCCGGCAACGGGTTGGTTTGACTGGACTGACCATGGCCGAATACTTCCGCGATCAGGAAGGCAAAGATGTGCTGCTCTTCATCGACAACATTTTCCGATTTACCCAAGCTGGTTCCGAGGTGTCGGCCTTGCTTGGCCGGATTCCCTCCGCGGTCGGCTACCAACCAAACCTGGCCGAAGAAATGGGTGCTTTGCAAGAGCGGATTACCTCCACCCAAAAAGGCTCGATCACTTCGGTGCAAGCGGTATATGTGCCAGCCGATGACTTGACTGACCCAGCTCCAGCCACGACGTTCGGTCATCTTGACTCGACGGTGGTGTTATCCCGTGCCTTGACTGAACTCGGACTTTACCCGGCCGTCGACCCGCTCGACTCGTCCTCCACGATTCTTGACCCCCTGGTGGTTGGCGAAGAACACTACCAAGTAGCTCGCGGGGTGCAAAAAGTCCTTCAGCGCTACAAAGACTTGCAGGACATTATTGCCATTCTCGGTGTCGAAGAACTGAGCGACAAAGACAAGCAAACAGTGGCTCGGGCGCGAAAAATCCAAAAGTTCTTGTCGCAACCATTTTTCGTGGCCGAAGTCTTTACCGGGGTCAAAGGACAGTATGTTTCCCTGGCCGAAACGATTCGCGGCTTCAAGGAAATTTTGGATGGGAAGCACGATAACGTGCCAGAGCAGAGTTTCTATATGAAGGGGACGATTGATTCAGTCCGCACCTCATAACTTTATTTGACTGACTAATTATTAGTACTTTTTATGAATGAACCAAATCGCAAAAGCCGCGGAATCAAAGCATTTCAGATCACATATTGGATTTTATCAGCTTTATACTTATCCTTTGCCATCCCGGATTCGATTCAAACCGCAAAAGCAGCTTATTACTTACCCATGCGTTTTGTAGCGTTGGCATTAGTGGTTATTGCCCCATATATTATCATTATGTGGATTGTCAAGACCGTGACCAAGAAAAAAATCTTCATAAGTAGCCTTAAACTCATCACCACCACTCCCGAACGCGAAATTTTGTGTCCACCAATGGTGAGCCTTACGGTTTTGGCAGCCGAAGGTGCTGTCGCTGTCTTGTCGTATCACCCGTCCTTGACAAGGAACATTTTTCTGTTACAATGAACATGACAATCCCGGTGGCGGGAAGAGTTTCATATATGCCAGAGCAAGCGTTAACACAATCCTACTTCGACACGACGATGACTAAACTTTTTGGTGTCGTGGCCACCAAAGATGACCTGCGGCCGATTATTCATGATTTGCGTGAAACTCGCGACCAGTTGAGACAATTGACGGACTCTGTTGATGGTCTGACTCAATTACACACCAAGGATCATGATGAGCTTATTCTCCTTCGGGCGCGAACTGATCGAATGGCGTATATTCTGGTTCACAAAGGCGTGGCCACGGAACAGGAGTTACGACCATAAGGATGGCGCATCTGGAACTCATCATCACCACCCCCGAACGCGAAGTCTTACGGCGGCCAGTAGAAAGTTTATCGGTTCCCACGGTTGATGGCGAGATTACCGT
>JACQBO010000088.1 GCA_016194465.1 Candidatus Kerfeldbacteria bacterium | reverse complement strand
GGAAGAAACAGCCCTTCGCAATAAAGGGCGGCAGCATATTGCTGGCGTCGATGAAGCTGGCAAAGGTTCCTGGGCGGGACCGATTGTGGCCGGCGCGGTCATCCTCCCGCCGGACTTCAAACCGAGTATCATCAACGACTCGAAAAAACTCACCCCCAAGCAGCGGGAGAAGATGTTCGTGCACATTGCTCGTAATGCGGTGGCCTGGGCCGTCGCGGTGATCCCGGCGGAAACGATCGACCGGATCGGAATCAAAAAAGCGAACATCATGGCCTTAGAACAAGCGGTCAAAAAGTTGCATATTGCACCGCACGCCGTCTTGGTTGACGCGGTCAAGATCAAGGTTGGCCGGAAACCGGTGAAGGCGATTATTGACGGAGACGCCATCGTCTTGACGATCGCCGCCGCCTCGATTGTGGCCAAGGTGGTGCGTGATACTCTGATGGATGGTGAACATCGTCTCTACCCGCAGTACGATTTCCGACGGCATAAGGGGTATGGCACGGCCAAGCATGCCCAATTGCTCAAACGGTACGGCCTCAGCCCAATTCATCGGCGGAGTTTCAAGCCGATGCGAGATTTGCGTTAGCATATGATCAACCGTCGTCGCGTCATCGCCGTCCTCCCGGCCTATAATGCGGCCAAAACGCTGGCGCACACGGTGGCCGATATTCCCCGCGACATTGTCGACCACATTATTGTCGTGGACGACGCGAGTAGTGATGACACCGTCAAGATCAGCCGGTCCATGGGCCTTGAGACGATTGTGCATGCTAAAAACCGCGGTTACGGTGGAAACCAGAAAACATGTTACGCCGCGGCCTTGGCTGGCGGAGCCGATATCGTGGTCATGGTCCATCCCGATCATCAATATGATCCGCGATATATCCGGCAACTGGTGACGCTGATTGCGGGCGGCCAGGTTGACGCGGCCTTTGGATCGAGAATGCTGATGACCGATGGCGCTCGCCAGGGGGGCATGCCCTGGTGGAAACGTATGGCCAATGTAGCTTTAACGAATATGGCCAACGGCACGCTTGGCGTCACCCTGAGCGAATATCACTCCGGCTTTCGCGCCTACAGTCGACAGGTTTTGCAAGCGCTGTCATTCGAATACAACTCCGACGATTTTATTTTTGACACGGAAATCATCATCCAGGTTCATCACGCTGGTTTCCGGATTGGCGAGATTCCTATCCCCACGCGGTATTTTAAAGACGCGTCATCAATCGGCTTTGGGCGGAGCGTGGCCTATGGTTTGTCATTCTTGCAAGTCTTATGGCGCTATCGGTTGCATCAGTGGCACTGGCGACGTGACCCGCTCTTCCTAGCCGCCGCCTCATGAAGAAAGGAATAGTTTGGTTGTTGGTGGCCCTGATCATTGGGGCCGGGCTTCGGTTGTACCATTTCGACCGCAACCCGCAAGGCATTCATCCCGACGAAGCTCTGTATGGGTATGAGGGGCTATCAATTCGTGATACCGGAACCGACTATCGGCAAACCGGCCGCCCACCACTCTATCTCAAGGGGGTCAGCACCGATTGGGATAACCGCACCAGCGTCCTCTACCCATACATTTTTTCGGTGCTCTTCCGCTTCCTGCCCGTGACGATCGCCACCCTCCGGTCTGTTTCTATGCTGCTTGGCCTTGGGCTGATCGTGGTTGTCTATGTTGTCGGGCGGGAACTTTTCCCCGAACGCCCAAGCATTGCGGCCGTCGCTTCAATCCTGACCAGCTTGTCCCCGTTGGCGATTAGCTGGAGCCGGGTCGGGCATGATCCGATTACCTTACCGTTTTTGGCCGGACTAACGTTCGTATCGATGCTCAAGGCTCGGCACCATCCGGCCTGGTGGTTCCTAGCGGCAACCGCAGTCGCTATTGGATTCTATAGCTACCAACCGCTCAAGTTTGTCGGCCCAGCGATGATTGTCCTAGGACTATGGTACACCTGGCCAGCGGTCCGGCCGCACAAAGTCTGGTTTTTTTCCTCCGCGATCCTGGGGCTCGTCACCGCTTGGCCATTTTTGGTGACCCAGATAAGGCATTGGTCAGCCGTGCAAGGCCAGTTTCAGGCCATCTCCATTTGGCATTTTCACCCCCTGGTCGGTTGGTTTGCGCTGAACCTTGTCGCTTGGCCAATCAGCTTTGTGTTCAATCCGTCGATTGTCCTCCTGCTGGTTGGGCCTCTCTTTGTTTTCGGCTGGCTGACATTGTGGCCGCGGGATCGCCGCCGACTTCTCTTACTGCTTTGGCTCTTAGCCGCGGCCGTGCCGAGCTTCATTACCCTCTGGCAGCCTGGCGGCAATGAGGTCCAATCTCGCTCCCTGGCCATCATCGGTCCATTAGAAATCGGAGCGGCCTGGGCGATGGTCATGATCGCGGAACGAATTCGCCTCGCCCGTCAGGACATGGCTACAACGGCTTGGCTTTGGCCGGCCATCACGGCCGTCTTTCTCCTGCCCCAAATTCTATTCGCCGGGTGGCTAAATCACCGACATGGCAGCTTTTGTTGCTTTCTTTTAGGCGGCATGGATCAGGCAATCGCGGTGGTCCAACGACCAGCATATGCCCAGCGGCCAGTCGTGGTTGATTTCTTTCAATATTCCCAGGGTATAAATTTGCTCTGGAATACACACTATCCTCCGGCCTTGTTCCAGCACGAAAACGTGGGCTGGACAAATCAGCTGACCGGCCAGAACTTGCATGCGCAGTACCCCAGCCATTTTGGGCGATACAAGCTCTGCGCGCTAGACGAGTGTTATCAATCGACCGATCAGGCCTTGTATGTTGTCCCGGAAGGAAATCTCAACGACCGCCAAACAGTTTTCCGCTTCAGGTTGAACTGGTACGGGGTATCGTACCAATGGAAAGTGGTGGATAATGCTCTCCCGGCGGCATCCTGAAGAAGCGTCGTGGATTGCCAAAACCGCAACCTTGGCGCTATGATACGGACATGGCCACCCAAACAAAAAATGATATTTTTCTTCAACCGGATTCGATCATCGCGGAACTTGGAGTCACGGCCGGGATGCAGGTCGGAGATTTTGGCGTGGGCGGCGCCGCGAACTTTGCCGTCCCGTTAGCCACGAAAGCCGGGGCCAATGGCCAGGTATTTATGGTTGATATTTTGAAAACGGCGCTCTCGAGTGCCCTGGGGCTAATAAAACTTCGTGGCCTCAGTAATTGTCAGGCTGTCTGGTCAAACCTCGAAATCTATGGTGCGGCGCACGGCATCGGCGATGCATCCTTGGATACGGGCGTCCTGGTCAACGTGCTGAGTCAAAGCACCAAACCAAAGGATATTTTAGCCGAAGTGCATCGCACGCTCAAGTCAGGCGCCAAGCTGTTGATTGTCGACTGGCTACCCTCAGCGGCCATGCCGATCGCGCCTGATCCGGCCCGCCGCCTAGCACCTGACTATGTGACCGAGCTCGGAAAAAAACTTGGCTACGCGCCACTGAAAGAGTTCTCCGCCGGGCGGTACCACTGGGGCTTGATCCTGATTCGCACCTAGGCATGCCTAGCCCGCGGCAGCAGTTTGGAGCTTGGGCGGAGGACGCCGCCAGCCAGTTTTTGCGTCAAAAGGGATATGAAGTTTTGGACCGGCATGTCACGTCGCGTCATGGTGAAATCGATCTAGTGGCCAAAGACCACGACACGATTGTTTTTGTCGAGGTCAAGGCCCGCCGCAATCAGTCATTTGGCCAGGCAGCGGAATCAGTCACCAAGACAAAACTCAAACGCTTACGTCTCGCGATCGAAGATTATTTGAGTAAAATGCAGTGGCAGGACCGGGAGGTCCGAATTGATCTGGTAACGGTTGAACAAAAAAAGGACGGCGCACATAAAGTCTCGCATCTTCAGGGGATTAGCTTGTAGCGTCATGGGAGCTAATCACCTTCCGAAAAAATAGAGACACCTAGGGTGTCTCTTGGGGAACAAGATCCGGCTGGCTTTGCATCTGGAGATAGAACTGCTGGGCGGCCGTCACCAGCCACCATTCATCTGCAATCTGGGTATCCTCCTTATCGAGGAGGTAGGTCAGGCGCCGGAACCCGTGGAAAATGTCGCGGACCTTAGCCTCATCAGCCGGTCCAAAGAGCCCAGCCCGTTCGCCGGCGGCCAAGCAAGCGCCTCGCAGGCCAGCCGTGGCCGCCTCGGCTTCAGTTTTTTTCCAGCCCCATTCCTCGAGCTTGAAATCACTCAGGGCTACATCAAGCAGGAAGTGGGCCTGGCTCAGCAACGGCTTGGAAAATGCCTGAGGCGATGCCCGGCGATCATTGACGACGATGGTCAGACCGGCGACCATGGCTTGGGCCAACGGTTGCCAATCACGCGAGGTGTAATTTCGCAACATATGACCTCCTCATATGTCTCGTGATGTACAGCGGAATGCGCTGTCGATTATGAATGGACACGACCAAGTGTGTCTCTGCGGCGGCATCCATGCCGAGGACCTATCAGGGAGAAGTCTACATGCTTTCCTTCATCCGGCCAAGCCCATGATCGGCTGACCTTGGCCGCAGTCGGACTCCATCGTTCCCCCCTCGTTTCAACCCAACCCTCCTCGGTTGACGTACTTCGAAACATATGGTTTTCTTTCTCTTGAGTCCATTGCCATCACCGCCATACTCATCGAGGAGGGAACCCATGGATGTACTTTTCAGTCTCCCCGCCTGCCTATTCGTCATCGGTCTAACCGGCGCTTGGCTCAACGCCCGCCGGCACGAAGCCTGGTTTTGGTCATGGTACAGCAGTCCCGGACGGGTGACCGAAGAGTTGCCGGCGCTCATCGTGCCTTGCGTCGAGCATTCATCGGGGGCATGAGCGGTGCAGGCCTGAGCTTGATGCTACGCCTACATGTTTGGCCCTGGGCCGGCACCTTGATGCTGGTCATGGTCGGGTTCCTGGTGACGGTGGCATACGAACAGTATTATGCCGGACGGTGCGCGCGGAATCTGTCGGACTGCCTGGCGCGGCCACCATCGACTAGCTGAATTCCCGTTTCAATTCTTGTTCTCTCCCCTAGATCCGGAATGGTCTCGGGATTTTTTATACACAGAACAATGACGCCAATGGATTCATTTGGGAGCCACCTTTGACACCACACCGTGGCAAGCCCCCGTGCTCTGGCACGGGGGACTCAGAGCGGGCGTAGCAATGGTGCGGAACCTGGCCGGTGTGTTAGCCTGAAGAGACGATGTCTGTCCTCCACACCTCCCATGCTCGCTACGAACT
>JACQBO010000089.1 GCA_016194465.1 Candidatus Kerfeldbacteria bacterium | reverse complement strand
TTTTCAGGCTGTTAGTTACATACAAAAATTTATAAAAAAGTGACTATTTCAGCCGCTTTAGAAAAACAAAAAGCGCTAAGAATAGCCATTTTTCTGAAAACGAACCTTCACTTTTTTATAAAAAAATAAATAGAACTAACACTGCAATTATCCGCTCAACGTTGGCGGGTTGGAGGAGGACTCGAAGTTTCGGGATGAGTTCTTGGGTCTCTTCCGTAGGAGGGAAGCGCCAGCTGCACTGGAGGATGCGGGCGGGTCCTAACGAACGGAGGCCGCTCGCTCCCGCACGCGATCTGGTGTGGGTGAGAACAAGTCAATCTGTCCCAGCTGCGCGATCTGGCCGCCAAGCAGCTGGGTGAGCGGTGCGGCAGACACATTGGCGAGTTCGCGAGGTTCCAGCTTATGGAGCGCTCCGCCGTAGACCCGCCCGCCGGTCCGCAGCGTCTCGGGGGTGATGGACTGGAGGTAGGCGTGAATGCTGCGCAGGAGCGAGGCGTCCCGCTCGATGGCGGCCTGGAGCGACGGGAGCGGGTAGAGGAGAAGATAGACATTTGCCGCCGTCGCCGCAGACTTGTTCCAGAAGAAGCGGAACGGGTTGGTTGATCCCGCCCCACGGCCCATGTAGGTGCAGAGGAAGGGCGCCGCCGGCCGATCCTCCTGCCGGTACCACGGTGTGCGCCTCTGGATGAGGTAGCCGTCCACGATCCCCGAGGCTCTGCCCTGAGAAAGGTACTCATGGAGTCCCGGCGCTTGGCGCTTCACGTGCTCCTCCGGCAGTCGGCAATCGATGACCACTAGTTGGTTCGGCACGAGGGCGTGCCCTGTCAAGTCGGCGTCAATGATGAGGTCTTTGAGGTGCCGCGGTGAGGGCAGGATCGGCTTCAAGAACTTGGGTGGAATGCCGAGGATTTCTGCCTTCTGCCGGGGCAAGATAAAAAACTGATTGGCGCCGGTCGCGATGCCGCGCTTGATGGAAAAATAATCCCCCAGCCTCGAAACCTCGGCGTGCCGGCCCAAGACTCGCTGGCGGCTCGAGAAAGTCCACTTCTCTGTCGGAACGAGGGATGCGAGCGGCCTGGTAGACGTCCAACGCGGCTCGTCGAGGGTGCCGCCGCGGCTGAGCTGTACCTCGTGATTGGGCTTCGGCGCCGCGCGCCGAAAGACGACGACTGCGGATGACACTAAGGCATCGGCGAATTGCGTGTCGGCGGGCTCAAACCGATGGATCCGCAGCAGGGTGACGTGCTCCCGGAGGTACTGGCGGAGCGCCACCCCGTAGTTGACGTCCAGAAACTCCGAGGGCACAAGCCAGAGCGCGAGGCCGCTCTCCTCCAGCCACTCATGGCAGAGCAACAGGAAGTGGCAGTAGAGCCCGGCCAGGCCGCTGATGCGGATCCCCAGCCGCCTTGCTGCGATCTCCTGCAATCGGCTCTTGTCACTGGCTTCGAGGTGGTGGTGCCGCACGTAGGGTGGGTTTGCCAGGATCAGCGTGGCCCGCTTCCCGGGTGGTGGCGCAGTGGCCGTCGTGAAGTCCCTGGCATGAACGGCCAGGCCGGTGGGAGCCCACAGGCGTTTGGCGCCTGCCGCAAACTCTGGATCGACCTCGAAGCCCTCGGCGACGCCACCGGCCCACTTCGGAAAGGCGCGCCGGAAGGCCGAGTAGAAGGAGCCCAGACCGATTGACGGATCCAAGAAGCGAACTTGCGCCCGCTCTTCCTTGGGGAAGATCTCGAAGGCCAGCTTGGCCATGTCCATGGCCAACGGCTCGGGGGTGGCAAACTGACCGAGCGCATTTCGGTCACCTTGACTCTTCTTCGCGTCAAGGCGCCCTTGAAGGTCGAGGCGCTTCTGTTCCAGCCGAAGGAAGTCGTCCATGGCCTCTAGAGTCCCAGTTGATCCAAGTCGCTTAGGCGGTGCTCCCAGACCCAGTCTATCCCTTCGGCCGCCTCGTAGCCAAGGTACCCGCTGTCAAAGTATCCGCACAGGAACAACAGCAGCCCGATCTTCTCCCCGTAGGTAGCCTGCAGCTGCCGGATCTTCGTGGCTTCTTCCTTCCGCCGCTTGTTCGTGTTCGTGTAGTCCCCGGCGGATTTCGCTTCGATGAGGACCGGCAGCTTCCCCGGCCGTGGCCGCTTCGGCTGGATGGCGACGTCGATCGGGACGGTGACCTTCCGCTCCGCACCGACTGTTACTGGCAGCCGAAATGCATAGGTTCCGGCTGCCATGTCGGTAAGCGGTTTCCCTCCCGGGTGGGGCTTTCGCTTGTAACCGCGCTTGTCGAGGTAGTCGCCCAGGAGAGCGAGCTGACGTTGCTCCTGGGCATTTCGCACAATCGGGTTGGCCAGCGCACCGCAGAGACGATCCGCGACGACGGTTGCCGCCCGCTCAAGTTCAGCCTTACCCGGCGCGCGTCCAGCGGGAATCCACGGGAAGAGATCTGGATCGAGGAGTTGACTAAAGATCCGACTAATGCGGCCCAACTCCTGGTCCAGCGTCGGAGCTGCCATGCGCGGGGGCACGCGCTGGTATTTCTCCATACTCATGACGACGGTCTTGTTGCATCCAGAAAGGCCGACCAGGCGATCGACCGCGATTGGGGGGCACGTGGACATCCGAAGGGTCGGCAACACGCCTGGATGAGCCTTCAGCACATCTGCCGTGATCGCACGGTGGCCTTTCGTGAGTTGCAATGCATCAAGCACGGCCTGTGTCGTCGTGACGCGCGTGTCCCGATAAGCCTTTGGCGCCGCCCTCATGAACCAGGCATTGAACTGGTCCACGGAGGCAGCGATGTCCGCCTTCCACAGATGAGGTTTGTCTGAGTTGATAGGCATGGTCAAGAGTTGTTGTACCACAGGGCGCCGCGTCCGTCGAGAGGTTGGACAGCAGCGATGAGCGGGTTCCATGTTAGTTCTATTTATTTTTTTATAAAAAAGTGAAGGTTCGTTTTCAGAAAAATGGCTATTCTTAGCGCTTTTTGTTTTTCTAAAGCGGCTGGAATAGTCACTTTTTTATAAATTTTTGTATGTAACTAACACCCCCGGCTCAACGCGCCACACACGCTCATTCCACAATCTGAAGGAGGTAAATGACCGATGTAACGCCTGGCAGGCCCCACACGCCAGCGGGTGCAAGTCCCGCCGTTCCCGGCTAGCAGCAGGAGACGTAGTACGTGGCAGTGCGCGCTCAGCGATGACGCGTCCAGAGGGCCAACCGGCAATCTCCCGGTCTTGAGCGAAAGCGAATCTCCGAGGACGCGCTGCGCGGCGACGACCCAGGTCGGTCTGGGGAAGTCCGGCCGCTGATCATAGCGGCGCCACAGCAACAGCTATGGGCACGCAGCGTACAGGAGGCTCGAACGGGAGAAAGGTGGTTGGGGAAACCCAGGGAGATCTCGGCAGCTCCCGTCTTCCTGGACGGGTACTTGGCGCTATAACCACGACGTGGGAAATGCGCTGTTGACGGCTGCTCGAGAAGTCAGCTGACCCATAGTAGCCACGACGCCCAGTAGAAAGGGCCGAGCGAAGGGGTTGAGCGCTCAAAGAGGGCCGATAAGGCCCATAAAGCAACCGTCCCCACCCGCCGATCATCTCATGAGCGATGATCGACAGGCCGGGACGGCACGGAGCGCGGTCGCCGGATGCGGGAAATCTGCACGTCCAGGTGACAACGGTGGGTTGGGGGGCCGCAAGGCACCTTGACTACCCGCTGGACTCCATTACGGTTCTAACTAATGATCGCGATCCTTACTCACTTAAGGTCGGCGATCGCGTACGGGTTCTTCATCCGAATCTCGGCACACTTGAGTCGTTCGGAACGATTATCGGATTTGTGGCCGGTCCGGCAGCCCGATGCGATACCGACCCTTGCGTGCTTGTCGAAGACGCTTGGGGTACAAGGCAAGTGCCGCCTTGCTCGCTGGGCATGGATGTGTCGTACTAATCCACTCGGGAATACACGGGCGCGTCGTCATTCGACGCGCCCTTTTATCATCCCTGGGAACGCCACATTCAATTCCTGGCGAGTCGCTTCCGAATAGACATCTGTTCCGGCAATCCCAAGCCCATCTGGTGTTAGTTCTATTTATTTTTTTATAAAAAAGTGAAGGTTCGTTTTCAGAAAAATGGCTATTCTTAGCGCTTTTTGTTTTTCTAAAGCGGCTGAAATAGTCACTTTTTTATAAATTTTTGTATGTAACTAACACTCGCGGATACTCGGGCGGATCGGTCCAGCACAGGCAATGACTTCCAAAGCTCGCCGCAGCCGACGACCCATCTCGGGACTTCCTCCGGCTGTCTCCGCGATCACGTCGATGAAGCGATGGAATGTCTCATAGAGGAAGTCCTCGCTAGCCTCGACTTCGGCGAGGGTCAGTCTTCCTTCTCGTATGAGGCGCGCTGCTGTTACGGCGGCTAACGTGTGGCCTTGTGTCCGTCTCGCGACAAGATGAGCTAGCCGCTCCATGCCGGATTGGCCGATGATCTCTACGACGAGCCGCTGCTGGTTCTCGAGGTTCAATGCCGGCACATCGAGGGTAAGTAGTTCGGCCTGCGGGACGTTCATACTGCGGAGAGCCGACTCGATCTTCTCCCGCGCTGCGGAGCGCACGCCCAGCACGAACCGAACACCCGGGCCGCATCTCCGGGCGAAGTCAAAGAAGATCCGCAAGTCCTCTTCCGTCCGCTGTTAGTTACATACAAAAATTTATAAAAAAGTGACTATTTCAGCCGCTTTAGAAAAACAAAAAGCGC
Source organism: Candidatus Kerfeldbacteria bacterium (assembly GCA_016194465.1). Classification (GTDB taxonomy): domain Bacteria; phylum Patescibacteriota; class Patescibacteriia; order SBBC01; family CAIJZX01; genus JACQBO01. Next base: position 6,212 of record JACQBO010000089.1, on the reverse strand, counting down.
TAAGAATAGCCATTTTTCTGAAAACGAACCTTCACTTTTTTATAAAAAAATAAATAGAACTAACACAGGTGGGTCGATAATAAGATAATAATAATAATAAACAGACCAGAGCTTCAGTTTGGGATAACCGTCGACTTGACTATTTTTTTCGCTCCGCGTATACTCCTGTAGTGTAGCACTTCCACAGACCTTCGGTTGCTCCGACAAAGGGGCAGTAAACGCACTTGCGGCCGATCGAGGGAGTAACCCGGCTGCGCCGTATTCATCTGTGGAACACACAGATTTTTTTCACCCTATGTCCAAGACGAGGCAAGAAAAAGAAGCCGTATTATCCGACCTGACCGACAAGCTCAAACGGATGAAAGCGGTGGTATTCACCAAGTACTTTGGCCTAACCGTCAAAGATGTCACGCGGTTGCGGAATCAGCTCCGGACCGAAAAGATTGATTTCCATGTGGTGAAGAAAACGATTTTGCGACGCGCGTTGCAGGCGGTGGACCTGGATCCGGGTATAGTTGATGCCTTGACAGGCGAAGTCGCCGTGGCCCTCAGCTTCGAGGACGAAGTCATGCCGGCCAAGCTCCTGCAAACGTTCGCCAAAGATCACCCAGCCGTGGTCCTGCTCGGTGCCGTCGTCTCTGGTCAACTCCTGAGCCAAACCGAAACGAAAGCCTTGGCGGCTTTGCCAGGACGGCAAGCATTGCGAGCCAAACTCGTTTGGACTCTCCACGCGCCACTTCGCGGTACGGTCACGGTCCTGTCCGGTCCGGTGCGCGGCCTGATGACACTTTTACAAGCTCTCAGTTCAAAGCAACCTGCCAGCGCAGGTTAAATGAAGAAAGGAAACTCTATGTCCGAAGAAAAAGCAGTCGTGACCGTGCCGGAGAAATTTCAGGCACTGGTCGAACAGATTGAAAAGCTCTCTGTTCTGGACTTGGCCGAACTGGTCAAGATCCTCGAAGAAAAATTCGGGGTTAGTGCCGCGGCTCCGATGATGATGGCCGCTGCACCGGCCGCTGGCGCCGCCGCCGAGGCCGAAGAAAAAACAGCTTTTAACGTTGAGCTCACGGCGGCTGGCGGAAACAAAATCGCCGTCATCAAAGTCGTCCGCGAGGCGACCGGGAAAGGCTTGAAAGAAGCCAAGGATATGGTTGATGCCGCGCCGAAAGTCATTAAGGACGGCGCCACAAAAGAAGAGGCCGACACCCTGAAAAAGCAGCTTGAGGATGCGGGTGCGCAAGTAACCCTCAAATAAGCAGATATTCTCAACCCCCACACCAATCGGATCCGATTGGTGTGGGGGTTTTATTTTGCCAGGAGTGGAACGGCATAGACCTTTGTCCCATTCAGAACAAAGGCGGTTTTCCCTTTCTCATTGACGACCAGGTCCCGCAAGTCAGTCCATCGATCTGACTGGTACTGGTTGACGAGCGCCCCTTGTTTGGTAAAAACGAGGAATCGATGGGTCGTTGGTTCAAGCAGATAGAGGTTTTGGCTCACGCCACTGGTCCATAGTCTGGTGAGGTTCGTGGCCGCCGGGATAGTCGGGGCGAGGTGGAAGGCAGTCCTTTGGCCAGCCTGGTATTCTTCTACCTGGGCCTGGGGCTGCAGGACGAAAATGGATCCATCGACAACGGCCGCGCGAGCGCGCTCTAAACTGACCGGCGCCTTGAGCCATGAAGTTCCGGCCCCTAGGGCACTTGTGCTTTTCGTAAAGCGCACAATGTCACTATGGGCAATGTCGAGGGCGTAGACTCGATTAGAAAAAAAGGAAAGATATTGGACAACCGGGTTTGTTTGCGGCCAGGTGGTGGTGAGTGGCTTCCAAGTTTTTTTGGCGGGGTCGAACTCAATCACCTCCGCCCGGTTCGTCGCGAACAATAATGTTCCGGTATCGGTCACGGTCCCCGTTAACGGTTGGCCGGTGTCAAGAGTGTTGGTACTACTCGTCGGGTTTTTTCCATCGGACGAAAACGTCACGACCGAGCCGCGGCTGGCGTCAAAAACCGCCACAGTATTTTTGAGCAGGTATAATTGGTGAGGTTGCAATTTCGCGTCGACCGTGCCTAGATCAAATACCATCTGGGGGTTGGCAATAGTATTGACATGAGCAATCTTTTTTTCTAACACCTGAAGCTGGGCGAGCAAGCTTGTCCGTTGTTGTTTTTGCTTTGATGATGTATTCGGTAGTTTGTTGATCAATGACGAGGCGGCAGCCAGGCTGGTGCGGGCCAGGTCTTCTCCACCGTAGAGGATCGCGGCTTGGGCTTTGTTCAAATCCTGGGCGATTTGTTGGGATGGGTCTTGCTTCGTTTTTGATGTTGATTGACGCTGACCAGCGACGACAATCGATGTCGCCAGGATACCAATCAGAAGACAAGCGATTAAGGCGACATACCGGCGCCGGCGGTCTAAACCCTGGAGCCAACTAAGAAGTTTTTGCCTTGTACCCGGAGTTTTCGGCATGTGAAGATTCATTCCTGGCGATGACAGGCGAAGCTTTCTCCGTCCTATACCGAAAAGACGAATGATCCGACGGATCGTGAACCATACCCGTTGCCCAGCTCCAAGGGCGGCAGTTGACCACGAGGTCTTTGACGTCATCAGGGTCTGCTCTGACGTCGTGCCAGACAGCCGACGCTTGGGCGGGCGGCGCATCACCAGGCGACGGAAAACATCCTGGAGGCCTTGTCCAACTCGGCTGACGATATCACGGACGGCTGGCCAGATTGAAGGTGACAGCAATTGCTCGGTCGCCCGCTCGCGCGCCAGCAGCGTTTCCATAGAAACCTGCGGTGCCGAGTGCGCGGCGGGCATTATCCGCCGGATCGGGAAGGTGCTGGGCTGGGTATCTGGTGCAGTTTCGATCCCGGCAATGATCGCGCCGATCGACATGCGCGCTTCAACCCCGAGCAAGTTATTTTCTAATTCCCGCGCCGTGTCACTGGGCTGGTGATCGAGTATGGTGCGTCGGATTTTTTCCAGCGAAAAGAAATCTAACAGCGTCGGTGTACACAACAACAGGCGATCGTTGGGCTCGAGTTGGCCGCTCACGACGCTAGAAAAAATTCGTAGGGGGTTTGGCTTGGTCCGGTCAATAACTTCAATCACCTTATGGAGCCGGGACTGCCGAACGAGGAAAGCCATCACTTGTCCGACGTGGGCGATCCATAGCTCCTGTTGGTGGATGACGGCGACCAGGATGTGGGCCCGATCAACCCAATCGCTGACCCCATCAACAATCAGTCGATGTAATCGTTGATTGGTTTTTTGTAATGCTTGCTCAAACGCCCGCTCAGGCTTTGTGTCCGAGGTTTGGTAGTAATGATTTTTCAGCTCGTCCTGAAGGATACTGATCAGCTCGTGGTTGATGCGGCTCGGGCCGTCGAGGCTAGTGATAATGCACAACTTGCCGAGGAGCATTTCCTCGGTCGGACCCGGATGTGCAATCCAAACATTGGTCGCCGCCGTCGAACGGTCGGGGTCGTAAATGAGGAGCGAATCGAGCGCCACGTGAATGGCCATAAAACCGAAGTGTTGATGATTGACGACAATGTAGTATACTATATTCATCCATTTTATGCGACACATGCTCGACCAACTTCTTGGCTCGCGGACCAGAGCAAAAATTCTGCGTCTGCTCCTGACCAACCCCAATAAACAATACTTTGTTCGGGAAATCAGCCGCAAAGTCCGTGAACACATGAACTCAGTTCGACGGGAGCTGCAGTTTCTGGACGAAGTCGGGATTTTGGAAACGAGTGGCGAAGGTCAAAAACGCTTCTATAGCGCTAACCCAAACTACCCGCTTTTCCCAGAATTGAAAGCATTGGTCTTTAAGGCCGAAGTGATGGAAGAGCGACGGTTGCTGACAGCCATCCAAACAAGCGGCCGGGTATTTTTGCTTGTCCTGACGGGTTTCTTTATTGGGCAAGACGATGCGACCACCGATTTGCTGATCGTGGGGACGGTCAACCGAGTTCGTCTCCGCCGCCTCATGCTGACGTTCCAGGAGCACTTTGACCGAGAAATTCACTATACCGTCATGACGAAAGCTGAATTTGATTACCGTAACTCGATTACGGACCGTTTCCTTTACGCGATTTTGTCCGGCCCGCTGATCACCGTGATTGATAAGCGCCAACCGGCCAAGTGATTCTCGTGCTCCAAACAAATATCCCTGGCCGACTGCAGGTCTGGCTCTTTGATGGGCATGGCGCTCTTCAAATATCCAAGTCACGTCTTATCTCTTACCACGGTTCAGAACACTTGCTGCGTTTGGTCGATAGTGTATTGAAAGCAAAAAAAATAAAACTGAACCGTATCAAACGGATCATCGTCGTTCGGGGTCCTGGCCCTTTCACGGCAGTGCGGACCGGATTGATTACGGCCAACACAGTCGGCTACCTTTATGATATCCCAGTGGTGGGTGTGGTGACTGTTGGTGTGTTGACGCCCGAGGTGATTGCGGCCACAGTCAAAAAGTCAAAAGCCAAACGCTGGACATTAGTCCGGCCGTGGTACGGCCGGGAACCCAATATTTCTAAGCCGAAGCGGCGGTAGCCGGAACAAACCGCTGACGCCTTTCAACACTCCGAGGATCAATCCCTTGAGCGAATTGCTGTAGGATTAAACCAGACACACCAAACCATTCCTTCAATGTTTCGCTGGGCAGACGGCGGAACGCAGAGAATGTGGTAATGCCTTGCCGTTTCAGATATCGAGCAGTGCGCCGACCGAGGCCTGGCAAGAGGCTGATGGGTAGTTCGGCCAAGAATGCTTCGGTCAGTTCCGGAGTAATGATCGTGGCATGAGGCACAGGGCGGTACAATGCCGCGGCCCGAGCGGTGGTTTTTTGTTCGGCGGCGCCAAAGCGAATGAGCGGACCAAAATAACTTCGGAGCGCTTGGTACAAATGTCGAATCGATTGCTTTTTCATCCAGGGCTCAAGTTGCAGGTATGTACTGGCCGGCGAATCAACTTCCCACCGTTCCACGCCTTGGAGCTTGGCGAAGAAGTCGAGCTGGTCGACGAGGACAGAGGATGATGGAAGTTGTAGGTAGGCGATCATTGTTTGAATTATGAGCCGAAGAAATACCGAACATATTGAGTAAAATTTTTTCTAGCAGGGGCTTACAGACCCCTTCCCGTCGTCCAGCTTCGCTGGACTTCCTCCATCCCCCTTAGTAAAGGGGGACGTTTAATACTGCCGAATAACGCCGAGAACCTTACCCTGAATGACGACACTCTTCACATCAATCGGAGAGTACTTGCGGTTGGCAGGTTGCAGGCGGACAAAGTTTTTCTTTTTGAAGAGCTTTTTCAGGGTGGCGGTGCCATCATCAAGCAAAGCGACGACTGTATCACCATCGCGGGCAAAGTCGGTCTTTTCACAGACAACATAGTCACCGTCAGCAATAAAACTCTCGATCATGGAATCACCTTTCACTTTCAAGACATAGGCATTCTTGCCTTGGACAATTTCTTCGGGCACGGCGATATCCGTGTCGCCTTGTTCAATCGCTTCGATCGGACTACCAGCGGCGATCGTACCCACGACTGGTAACGTCAAACTCCGCGCCCAGTTCGTGACCGATCGTATCATCCGTTCTTTCAAGCTAATCCCGCGTTCCTCGCCTTCGGACCGTTCAATAAATCCGCGCTCTTCCAAAAACTGCAAATGCTCATGGACGGTCGACAAGGCAGAAACACCAAGATGCTTAGCGATCTCGGTCAAAGTCGGCGCGTAGCCATGCCGGTCAATGTAGTCCTTCAGATATTGCAAGACGCGTTGCTTTGTTTTAGGGAGAATCGGGGTCATATGTTTTGTTGTTACGTACCTGGGGCAGGGGAGCAGGGAGTTTCCTCATCCCGCTCGCCCGCCGTTTGGATCGAAACCAAGTCAGGTACTGTTATGCTTGTTCCTATGATAGACCGAATAAAAACCGAAGTCAAGTCCGTACCACTCGCTGCGCTTGGGTTCGGGACGGCGCCCTATGGATATTGGATATTTCTTGATTTTAAGAATATTTATTTAGCATATAAAAACAAAGTAATCCACAGGCGCAAAGACACGCCTGCAGGGCACCGGAGCCGCGCGACTGGTGCCCTGGGGATAACTTCGGTTTTTGTTCGGGCGCCATTCCTTGACAGAAACGACATATCGGAGTACAAACCACCCAGCACTTTCTACCCCAGCCGAAAAGGAGTGA
>JACQBO010000085.1 GCA_016194465.1 Candidatus Kerfeldbacteria bacterium | reverse complement strand
GGCTGAAGAATATCGACAAAAGAGAATCCGCGGTGCTCGAGCGCGCCCTTGACGAGCTGTTCGGTATGGGTCAGATCACCGGCAAAACCACGAGCCACATAGCCGCAGCCGGCTGCCAGGGCTAAAGCAATCGGATTAATTGGTTCGTCAATCGAGCCGGTCGGGGTGGAGTCCGAGCGAAAACCGACCATCGAGGTAGGGGAAACCTGACCTTTCGTCAGCCCGTAGACCTGGTTATCGTGCACCAAGTACGTGATGTTGGGATTGGCGCGAATGGTATGAATAAAATGTGCCAAGCCTTCCCCGTAGCCGTCGCCATCGCCGCCAACCGCGATGACTTTCAAATGATGGTTGGCCAAGGCGACCCCGAGTGCCACGGGGAGAGGGCGCCCGTGCAGCCCGTGGAAGGTATAGGCGCGGAGCGTGTTGGCCTGGTTACCCGCACAGCCGATGCCAAAGACGATGACGACGTGGTGCGGCTGATACCCCAGGGCCACCAATGAATTCTTGATGATGGTCCAAATGGCAAAATCTCCGCAGCCCGGACACCAGGTCGGCGCCTGAGAGGTTTCAAAGTTTTGGGTCGATGGGTGGGTCATATTATTGGGTCAGAGCGCGTATCTGTTCCGCGAGATGGCGTGGATCAAATGGGCGTCCGTCAAAGCGACGGATGTGGTGATCCATCATGACGCCCGTTTGTTCTCGGATCCATCCAGCCATTTGTCCGCTTTGATTCCCCTCAACCATGATGGTCATCACCGCGTCTTGTAGGAGTTTCTGGATATGCTCGACAGGCAATGGGTTGATAACCGTCAGGGGCAGAAGATTGATGCGCAGCCGGTGGGCCTGATTTAAAAGCGCCATTGCTTCTTTGACTGGTCCGATGGACGAACCCCAACTGACAACCGTCACATCGGCCTTGGCTGGTCCGACCAGAGTCGGTGTCGGTAAAATACGGGCGACGGCGTCAGCTTTCCGCGCCCGTTTGGCCATTTGGGCTTGTCGAACATCGATGTCTTCATTCGAGATGCCGAATTGGTCATGCTCATCCGAGTTGGCCAAAAACATACCGTGCGGCGTGCCCGGAAGGGGGCGGGGGGAAACACCGTTCTTGGTGTCGGTCCGGTATCGGGGATACATGCCACCTGGCGGCGGCTCGGCTGGCCGGATGATGTGGCCTCGTTGCACCGGCAACGTTGTCTCGGAGAGAAGGTCAACCGCCGCATGCCCTTCCGCCAAGTATTTGTCAGTCATAATGATGACCGGCGTCTGCCACTCGTCGGCCAGGGAAAAAGCCAGCTGCGTCAGACGCCAACAATCGACTTGATCGGCCGGGGCCAAAACAATTTTCAAAAAATCCCCTTGTCCGGCATGTAAGACTTGGCGCAGGTCAGCCTGCTCGGTCCAGGTGGGCAGCCCGGTCGACGGTCCTCCGCGCTGGGCTTCCACCACGACGATGCCGACTTCGGTCATCCCGGCTAACCCAATCGCCTCAGTCATCAAGGCAAAACCACCGCCGGCGGTGGCGCACATCGCCCGGACGCCCGCATAGGCGGCCCCGATCGTTTCATTAACCACCCCGATTTCATCTTCGGCATGCCGCACGACCGTCCCATACCCCGGCCCATGTTCGGCCATAAAATGCAATAAGGTTGAGGACGGCGTCATGGGGTACGCCGCGTAGAAACTACAGCCCGCCTGCAAGGCCCCGAGCCCAATCGCTTCGTTACCGGAGACGAGCGCCAGGGGTCGCGGTCGCGGTTGGGGCACAATATCCCACGGAAATGTTGTCGCCTGAATCGGGCGAATGGCTTGATACCCGGCTTGTAAAACCGCGGCGTTCAAGGTGACCACCTCGGGTCCTTTATGACGGAAGGTTTCCGACACCACCTTGGAGGGGAACTCAAAATCCAGGCTCAGCAGGGCGATAGTCGCGCCGAGGGCGACCGTATTACGCATCAGTTTGCTGCCCCCGGCTTGTCGGGCCAGCGTATCGAGCGGCAAACCCAGCCAGACCGTCTGGCGCTGGTCTTTTGGCGGCACCCAGTCCTGCAAGGTCTGATCGCTTTGATCATACATAATCAATCCATGGGGCGACATCTCCCCGAGATGCCGGTCAATGGTTTCCTTATTCAAAGCTACCAGCAGGTCGATAGAATACCGCGGGGCGGCCATCTCGCGCGCGGCGGCATAGAGTTGATAGGTATTGTGCCCACCATGGATCAGCGATGGATATTCCGAGTAATCCCATATGTACAATCCGGCTCGCACGCATATTTTCGCTAAGCTGGCCCCCGTGGCCATCACCCCAAAACCGGCTTGGCCGCCAATTTTCCACGTAAAATCATTCGCAATTCGGTTCATGGTTGTATCGAGTGTATCATTGGCCGAACCTGAGCGGCAATGGCCCGCTCTTCATCGGTCGGGATGGTCACCGTCTGATGACCGCGCGCCGCCGGCAGCTGACGAAGAATGAGACGTTGGACCGTCTTGTTTTGCCCGATCGCCCCAGTGAAAATAATGACGCTGGTGGTGGACAGCATGCCCAGATAGCTACTAAGGTATCGGCGGATGTCGTAGATATACATGGCCAGGGCCAGCTGGGCGTGCTGGCGCTGCCGACGTGACCAGACGACACGTTGCCAGGCTTTGACCGGAATGCCGGCCGCGTCCAGGATGTCACGCATATCGCGTAAACCGGTGATACCAAATAGTCCCGAGCGATGCGTGACCATATCTTCTACCTCGGCCAGTGACATGCCGACTTTTTTTTGCAGAAACAGAGGGATCATCGGGTCGAGATCGCCGCTGCGGGTTGACATGGTCAGTCCTTCTAATGGACTAAAGCCCATCGAGGTATCGATTGGTTGGCCATTATGCCAAGCGGTCATGCTGTCTCCCGAACCAAGGTGGAGCGTCACGGCGCTGAGCCGGCGTTTGGATGCAGGCCGCTGCCGCTGGGTCGAGGAAAAGGCCCACTGATGAGAGATGCCGTGAAAACCGTAACGGCGTATCCCCCACTTGGTCGACAAGGCGAGAGGGATGGCGTAGAGATACACGGCGGCGGGTAGATGATGGTAGAGAGCCGTGTCAAATACCCCTAGCTGCTTCGCTCGGGGCCAGCGTCGTTTGGCCCGCCAAACTCCCCGGAGGTTTTGTGGCATGTGGGCGGGTGCCAACGGCCCGAGACGCGTCAAGCGCTTCAGCACGGATTGCGTCAGCACCGTCGGACGAACAAAATCTTGTCCGCCATGCACGATCCGATGCACTACGACTGTGGGTTGCAACTCCATCCTGTTCAAAACTAGACTGAGAGATTTGAACGTATCGGCCATCATGGAACCAAACGTTGTCGCGTCACCCTCAACCTGACAGCGCAGAAGTTCCTGGTAGCCATCAAAGATGGCGCTTTTCAGCGACGAAGATCCAGCATTGATGACCACGATGATCTTGTTCATCAGCCAGGTGCGTTATATTTCTACTCGACCAATAGTTCCCGGTACAATTCCAAAAGCGTTGGCCTCATCCGTGTCGACGTGCATTCGCCATGTGTAGCCGGCGGCCACCCGAACCACTACCTGATCGAATCGTCCGCCGCGGTCACCTCCAACGGTGACCGAGGCTATCTGCCCATCATGAAGGCGATGGGCGGCGGCATCCGTCGGGCCGGCATGAATATGTCGGCGCTGACGGATAGCGGCCGGTGACTGGACAGAGCCTTTCGGGCCAACGATGGAAATACTCGCCGCTTCTTTCAGGTCCCCAGACTGGCGGAGCGGTAGTTGGAGACCGAGGATCCGAGCATCGGTTTGGGTCAGCTCGACCTGCGTATACGCGCGCAGTGGTCCAACCATCGCCACGCGATCAAAGCGTCCTTCCGGACCAATGATCTGTACTCGTTCTTGGGCCACGTATTGGGGAAGCTGAGAAAGTGGTCGGCTAGAGGTGGGCTCGGCCGTGCCAAAACAGCGATACCAGTCCTCAACAGAGAGGTGCACGTGGCGTCCGGACACTTCGATTGGAATAGTGATCATACAGATGGAAAAAGATTATGTCCGGTCATATCGGCCGGAATGGGTAAGCCCACCAGGGACAGCAGGGTCGGGGCGACATCGGCCAGGACGCCAATCGGCACCAGGCTAGAAATATCCCGACTGGGCGCCCGGTAGCGCTGTACCACATCAACCGGCAAGTCATCGGCCACCACGATCAAGGGCACTGGGTTGGCCGAGTGCTCCTTGCTCACCGCCCCGGTCTGGGCGTCGATCTTTGCTTCCGCGTTTCCGTGATCGCCGGTGATCATGACCAGGCCATGGAGTGAGCGCACGGCATCGACGATTTCGCCGATGCACCCGTCGACCACTTCGACCGCCTCAACTGTGGCCGGGATATTGCCGCTGTGCCCCACCATGTCCGGATTGGCAAAGTTTACCACGGCCAAGGCATACTGTCCCGAGTTCAGTTCGCCAATAACTTGTCCCGTTAATTCGCGGGCACTCATGGCCGGCTTGGCATCGTAGGACGGGACCGACGGTGATGGCACCAGCACCCGATGTTCGCCGGGCCAGGCATTCTCTGTCCCGCCATTGAAAAAATAAGTCACATGGGCGTATTTCTCTGTTTCCGCCGCATGGAGCTGGCGCAATCCAGCATCGCTAAAAACCTTGGCCAGCGGCTCAATCACCCGCTCCGGCGGCCAGGCCACCTGGACCGGCAAGTCGCGCTCGTATTCGGTCATGGTTACAATACTGGCATCACGGAGATAGATTGGCCTTTGAAATTTGCTGAAGCCCGGCAAGGCCAGCGCCTTGGTCAACTGGCGCGCCCGATCGGCCCGAAAATTAAAAAAGATCAGCACATCATGGTCGTCGACAACCGCCACGGGCTGACCATGGTCAGTCATGACCGTCGGTACCATCTGTTCATCAAATATACCAGCGGCATACGAAGCCCTGATCGCTTCAAGGGGATCGGTCGCCGGTGGTCCTTGGCCGAGGACAATCGCTTGGTAGGCGGCGGCCGTACGTTCCCAATGGCTGTCTCGATCCATGGCGTAATACCGGCCGCTGACCGTGGCGATCCGGCCGGCCCCAATGTCCTGGATTTTTTTTTGCAGATGCTCCACAAAGCCAAGACCGCTGTTGTATGGGCTATCGCGGCCGTCGAGGATGACATGAACAAAGACGCGATTGAGCCCCTGCCGCTGACACAGCTCGAGCAGGGCATAGCCGTGCTCATCAAGGCTGTGAACCCCGGCCGGGCTGAACATACCGAGGATGTGTACCCGGCTCTTTTTTTGACGAACTTGATCCAAACCCTGGAGCAACACCGGGTTAGAAAAAAAAGACTGGTCGGAAATCGCCCGGGTAATGCGTGGTAAATCCTGGTACAAAACTTTACCCGCCCCCAGGGTCAGGTGGCCGACTTCCGAGTTGCCCATTTCCCCCCACGGCAGTCCGACCGCTTCGCCTGATGCCTGGAGCGCGACTGTCGGATAGAGTTCGAGCAGGCGGTCGAGCACCGGAGTTTTCGCCATCCAAATCGCGTTGCCCTGAGATGGGGGGGCGATCCCAAAGCCATCAAGCACGACCAGAACCGCCGGTTGACGTTTGAGGGTCATCGGTGCGACCCGAGCAATGAAGTTCCGGTCATCTCCGCCGGCTGTCGCTCGCCCATGAGTGCCAAAATCGTCGGCGCCACATCACCTAAAACCCCATCAGCCCGTAACGATGTCTTTT
>JACQBO010000017.1 GCA_016194465.1 Candidatus Kerfeldbacteria bacterium | reverse complement strand
GGCAGTGCAGTCACTATCGACGTTACAGAAACGGATCGGGTCGTTGCTGCATTGCCCCGTCGGCAATGGATTAACGCATTGGCCCTTATCGTTAATCTGGTTGCAGCCGACGAGGCTGAGACATTGGTTTTCCGCCACGGTTCCCGAGGCTGGGTTTGGCGCGCTTTGGAAGGTGGAGTCACAGCTGAGCCAGAGGTTACAACCGCGGTCTTTACGCACCTTCAATATCGTATTGGCGCTACAGGCACTCCAACTAGCATAACAGCCGGCTGGGGCGGGATTGATAAACTGGCCGCTCGGTGTATAACAATCGGGCTGGTTGCACTGGCTGGGCGCACCGTTCAAGGCCGGGTCGACAATACAAGCACCGCTGCCAACGCTCCCAGTGCACGTCTGGCCCGCTGGACAGAGAAATCCGCAGCGCGTGCAGTCTTGAATCAAGGACCCGCTGGTACTGCAATATTCATGGTTATTGTTGCAGGCGCCGATCGCCGTGCCGTCTCTACAGGCGCCGGTCGAAAAGACGTGGTCGACGGCATTGGTGCTCGTCTTGAGCGTCAGTTCATCGGTCGTGAATTGGCCGGCCGCGCCATTTGCTTGCAGGCGATAATAATACGTCGTGTTGGCGACGAGGGGACCAATTTGGATCGATCGTTTCCCTGTCTGGGGCGATGTTTCCGTAACAAAGCTAGCGGCGGGATAGCCGGCCGGGTCTGGTGGGTTGCCGCTGAAGTTAGAAGCGGAACTAATGCCCCAGCGGGCCCCGACGGTGGCGGCGTCACCGCCGGTGGAGTAAATGAGGTAACAACTCGTATCAATGCAGTCGGCCGTGATGCCGGTGATGGCCAGAGACCCGGCCCCGGTGCCCGAGGAGGTGCGCAGTGTGCGGTCCGCGCTTTTGGCACAATCCGTGCCAAAGTTGCAGACGGTCGTGCCCTTGAGCCTGACCTCGATTTGGAAATGATACGTCGTATTTTGCGTCAACGACGAGAGGATAATTTCATGGGTGATCTTTTCCCCGTCCCAGGTACTGGCCGGTTCATAAGTGGTGTAGGATGAGGTTAGACCATAATGGATCCGCGCTTCGGTCGGAACATTGGTCGAAAAATCAATGGTGGCGGTATCGCCGCCAACGCTTCGGACATTGATGAATGTGATCTGGGGGGCAGTCGCCTGGCCCTGAGTCGCTCGCGGCCCAAGCAAAACGAACGTCAGTCCCCCGAGAGCGGCCGAGCCGACCAGGAGAAAACGCACGGTATGTTTGAGCTGCGCGAGTATCATGTCGTTAGTGTGTACAGATATTCGATATATTACAACTGGTAATTCGATAATGATAGAGTTTGTCCGGCAGTAGTTTTTTCACAGTCACCTTGTGCTGAATCCATTGCGGTTGACCACTTTGCGCCGTATCATTGTCGTCATACTGCACCTTTAAACCGCCAACGTACGTACAGCCATCCTGGGGATTGCAGCTCGAGACGACCAGGCCATAATCGACCGCGCTGGTCGAAGCTTTATTAGTCGTCCAGGTGATCGCTGCCTCCCAGCATTGGTCGGTCCCACTCGGACCACAGGTTTGGTCGCCATTGGTGGGAATCGGGAAGGCATGCGGTCCGTCTGTGATACTCGGCGCTACGGTATCGTTATCGACGGTGACGGTAACGGAAAAGGGCGCCGACGGATTTGGCGCTTTATCATAGGCGATGGCCGTGATCGTGTAAGTGCCATTCGGATAGGTATAGGAATTGCCAACTTTGTCCAAAGTGTTCCAGGAATATTGGAAGGTACACGCGGTCGGCGTGCCCGTGCAGGTCGGCACCTGACTGTTGACCGTCTGGCCACCGCTGTTTTTGATCCTCAACTGTATCTGGGCCACAAATTTGTCGTCGGTAGCTGAACCAGTAATGATGGCCGTCCCGGTCAATTGGTCATTTGGTTGTGGCTGGGTAATAACCACGGTCGGCGGAATCGTATCGGGCGCATCGAGCGTGGTGAAATGTTGCGGCGTCACCCCATCGTCTTCGAACTTCCGGATGCCGGTGTTCCCGGCCGGATCCACGGAGTTAATCAGGAAGTAGTACGTCGTCAGCGGGTTCAGTGGCGTATAGATTAATTGGTGACACGGCGGACTCGGCGTGGTACAGAAACTACTGTCGGCGGTCGTACCGACAATGCTGAGGATACTAAAGCTTGAGTCCGTGAAAATGCCGATCAGTGAATCGGCCGGTTCGTTCGTATCCCAGCTGATCGTGACGGTATTGTACCCCGCCACCGCTTTGACATTGGTAATGATCGGCTGCTGGTTGTCCGGTTTGACATGCAGGGTGACTTGGACGCTTTTGGTCAGGGCGCTGGAACTTCCCGTGACGGTGACCACATAGTCGCCGCCCGGTACGGCACTGGCCGCCGTGACGTTTATCACGAAGTTGGTCCCGGGGGCAGGGGCGGCCGGAAATTGATTCGGGGCGATGGCAAAGGTGATCCCCGCATTCGTGGTGGTGGCCGTAATTTGCATCGTGTCCGCGAAGTTATTGAGGGCGGTCAGGTTGCCATTATATGTCCCGGCTATACCCCCGGCGGTGATGGTCAGTGGGTCTGGCACCACGGTCAGTGAAAAGTCTGGTGGCGGGTTAATAATCAGGGTGGCATTGAAGGACTTTTGGATCGACCCGTCGCCGCCGCCAATAACCAGAGTGTAGGTCCCCGGGTTGGCAGTGGTCGTCGTGGTAATCGTGACGGTATCAGACTTGGTTGTGTTCGGGCCTATCACCACGAACCCGGCGGCATACGCGGCCGAGGTGTTGGTCGGGAATCCGCTAATACTGAAGTTGACCTGCGTGTTTGCCGGATAGACGCTGTTGCCGGTGGCCGAGACGGTGTACACCGCCTTTTGACCGGCGACCACCGTCTGCGAGGGTGGTGAAACAGAAAGAGTAAAGTCCGGCGGCTGGGTTAATGTCAAGTCAATGCTGACGCTATGGCTCGGTCCGCCGGCCGCGGTCACGGTCATCGGATAGAGCCCGGGACTTGCCCCGGCTGGCGTGGCGATGGCCAGAGTAATATCGGTCTTCGGATTGCTGCCGGAGTCGAGATTGACGGGGTTTTGGGAAAACGTGACCGTACTGCCAGACGGCTGACCAGTCAGGGCAAAGGATATCTGCCCGCTATAGGTGCTGATGGTCGCCAGGTGGAAGGAGTAATTGAACGTTGAACCGGCAAAGTTCGTTTGGCCGTTTGGTTGCGGCGGGGAATTCGTCGTGAAGCTAAAATCCGGCACGATGTACTGGATTTGCAGCGTGCCGACTCCGACGTTGCCGGCTTGATCCGTGGCGTAGACGGTGACGGTGTGGGTACCGGTCGTAATCGTGAACGGTCCCGTATCGAAATTCACTTCGCTGCCGGCGATGAAGGGCTTGACGGCTTGGCGCGATCCGCCGTCGACGGCGTACTCGATGGAAGCCAGGTTCCATTGGTACTGCCAAGGGTTGTTGTCCCCGGCGTGACCCTGGATGCCAGAGATCGATCCGCTCCCCACCACCCAGGGATTCGGCTGCGTGAAGTTAACTTGTGGTAGCTGGTTATCGTAGATGATCTGGATCGTGGCATTGACTTGGTGCACCCCATCATCGGCCGTGACCGTCACGTTGTTGATCCCCCGCGTCAGGGATCCATTGTGGAGCGGCAGGTTGGCCGTCCACGTGTGGTTCCCGGGGCCGGCGGCCGGCGACAGCGTGGCGGGGATGGTTTCGGTCGTCGGCACCGCCGTCGTGCTAACCACCGTGACCGACTTGAGGTTTGTTTCGTCGGCGGCCATACCGGAGATCGTGATTGTCGATTGGTTCGTGAAGGCTTGGGGAGTCGGGGCAGTGATGCTAATGGTTGGCGCTAGCGAGTCGAGAACAGGGGTAGTAAAGGTACCGCTGGCGGCACTGGCGATCGACACGGTCGTATTCGGAGAGCCGGTACACCCCGGCTGAGGATTACAGGTGTAGGTTTGATAGTAATACTTTGTGTTCTGGACGAGGCTCGTCAAGGTCACCGTGTGGTTATTTGGTCCGACGAAGTTCGCATCGGCGCCAGTTTGCGCGGCGGCGCCGGCGTTGAGGAGACTGTAACTCGCGCGGCTCAAGTTACTGCCGACCACAATTACTTCGCCCCCTGTGGTGACGCTTAACCCATTAAATGACCCGCCCACCACCGTGGCCGCTTGCGGATAGAGACTTATACTATTTGTACCGATGAGCTTGACCGCTTCGACTCCTCCGCCGTTCAACCACAGCTCATTTGGATTGACCTGGCTGATATCATACAACCGGCCGGTCACGCCGATCGTGACCTGGGTCCAGCTGGCCCCGCTATTCGTCGAATGAAACAGGGCGTTGTCCCCACTAGCCCAGAGGTTGACCCCATCAAGCGTCGAAATAGAGAAAAGGTTGGGACAGTTTATATTCGGGCATTGCGTGCTATTAAATACCAAGGGTGTCGTTGGTAATGACCAGCTACCACCGGCATTCGTGCTGTGGGTTATGGTTCCGTTTTGGCCCACCGCCCAGACTTCTTTGTCGTCGACACTCGTCACATCAAAAAGATTAACGGAGGGGGTGGTGGCGTTCTTGGAGACCAGGCTTGTGCCATTGAAATACACGACGGTGTTGGCGTCGCCCACCGCCCAAGCCGTAGCCACTTTTGCGCTATAGACGGCCCAGAGATTTTTCGGTGCGCTCAACGTACTTGAAATTGCATTCTTATAAATGATGAGGAACGTCCCGTTGAGCCCGACTACCCAGGCATGATCCTTGTCGAACGTATCAACCGCCTCAAGCCCGCTGCCGACTCCGGAGGGCACGTCCGTCCAATCTCGTGGCAGTGCCCCGGTGGACGGACGGCGCATTATTTTACCAAGACTACCGATGGCAAAAGCCGTTCCGTCGTTAACAGCCGAAACATCAGCTAACGCAATGGAGCTAGCGATGGCTTGCGGTTCAAGCGCCCAGGTTGGCGGGTTCGGGCTGTACAGCACACTTGAACTGCCTGTGTAGTTCGTCGTCCAGCCGACTGGTGCATTAAAGGTTGCACCACTAGCCGTAAACGGTCCGGCGCCTGGCTGCGCGCTAAAGCCAGGCTCGTAGTCAGGTAGGGTCGTCCAACTCGAACTGCCCTTCCAAATTGGTCCTGGTCCGTTAAAATTATCTTCGGCGTAGAGGGTCGCGTTATACCCTCGGCTATTTCTCAGGTTGGAAAAACTGTAGTTATAATTATCCTGTCCCGATTGGTGCTGCCATTGTGTGGCATCAGAATGAGCAAAGGCGTTACAACTGGCTGTTTTCCCCAGGCAGGAATAGAGGTCAACCGGACCGTCGGTAGAATTAGAGGCCAATCCTTGCGAATACGTGTCTGGCCCGACCGAGGTGGTCGAGGGTGGAACGTACATGCTAAAAGCACTACAGGTATGGTTTAAATAGCTGCAAATATTACCAAAAAGACAATCAAAGCTGTTGGTACATGCACAGCCGGGGCTTCCCGGACAACCAACTTGGGCCCGCGATTTTTCGGCCGGCCAGAAGAACACGGAAGCGATCAAAGCGATGGAAATGAGACTAACGCGGAGCAGATATTTCATATTATTGTCCCCGGAAATTGAGCACGCCTTTTGACGTATCGTTGAAGGCCCGGCAGCCGGTGGCCGTGTTGATCTGGCCGTTGCAGTTGGCGGCCTGGTCGGAGAGGCTTTGGCTCAAGTAATAGTAGGCGCGGCAGCCAGGCTGACCCTGGACCGAAGTTTTGTTGTCGATCCCCACGCACTGTCCACCGACTTGGCAGTAGGCGTCGGTGCCGTCGCAACCAATTCCCGCCCGTATGCCGGAGTTTTTGTCACAAACTCTATTGACGCATTTTCCGCCGGTGTTGCAGTCTGAACTGAAAGCACAGTTTTTTCCAATACTCAAACCAGAGTTTGCATCGCACTTGGTCACCGTACATGTTGGGTCAACTAGAATAGGACTTCCTCCCTGGAAAGTCAGCGGACAGGTGGCGCGGCAGCCGGCCGGATCAGTCGGATCGAGATATTCGGTACAACTATTTTCGCCGTCGGGGCACAGGCCTGCCTCGTACACACAGCGGTTGCCACTATTGATGACGCAGTCGAGGTCCGTCGAACACTGTCCATAGCTGATGGTACTCGCGGAATCCTGGATTTGTCCAGCTTGGCTAGCCGTGCCAGTACAGCTCCCTGGCGACGACGGACAATTGGCGTTGGAGGAACATGAGCCGCCGGCATTACTGCCGCTGGTACAGACACCGGCCTTGGTGTCGCACGACCCGATGTCCGTCGGGCAGTCACTATCGCCTAGACATGCCTTCCCGTTGCGGGCCCCGCCGCTGCAGGTCGGGCTGCAGGAAGCACCAACCGGATGTCCGGCCAGCGGCGGCGTGACCGGCGGACAGCGGTAGTTCGTGCCGACGACATACCATTGGCCGCCGGCGATCGAGCCGTCAGATCGGAACTCACATGTTTGCTGTCCGGGATCCTTGAAGAAGGCGGCGCTGCCATCGGATTTCGTGTAGGCCTGACACATTAGTCCCTGATCGAGGCAGAGGTCGGTGGCGTAGCGGTCCGGGTCGTTCTTGAGATATGTCGTGGTAAACCCGGTCAAGGTCCCACCGGAATTATACACGGGTTTGCCCAGGGCGCTGCAACCTTTGGCTTGGGCCGAACAGGCCACGGCTGGGTTATTCACCAGCGTCACCACTTGGTCGGCCGGAGTCGTGATCCCTTGGCAATCAAGGTTCGTTTGACATTGTAATCCATGATGCGTCCCGCCCTGACAAATTTTGCCCACACAGATTCCATTGGCCGGGACAGTCTGGCTAAAGGGATTGGTGCTATTACGGGTATCGATCAGCGCTTCGCAACCGACAACTTGTTCGGAGCAGAGGCGGGAGAAAGAGGAAGCGTATACACTTTGTCCCGACTTATCGGTGTAGGCCGCACAGCCAACTTCACTTTGACTGCAGGCCGGGACCGAATCTTTGATTAAGTATTGGCTATCGGTAATCTCGGTCAGCACGATGTTATCAATATAGACATCGCCGTTATTGACGATGAAACCGAGGGCGAAGGTTGATTGCGGATCGCTCAGTAACTTGACGGGCCCTAAGGTATAATTATGCCATTCTGGCCCCGGCGGGTTGGTCTTGGTGTTCCACTTGGCGGTGGTCGATCCAAAATCCCCTGAGTTGATTTTTACGAAGCTGCCACCGGTGCCATCACCGAACGAGGCCTCAATGGTTGGCGAGGTCGATTGAGCCGCGGCGGCGTAGAAACTAAGAATGTATGACTTTCCAGCCGTCACTTTGGTGCTGAGCACAGTAGGATTGGTGTAAGTTGCCAGGCCGGCTCCTTTCATCATCATCGAGTGTCCCCCGAGGCTGGTCGACGCAGTGGAGATACTGGCGTTCGTGGTGCTATACCAGTTGGCCGTCGTGGCCGTTTCAAAGTCGTCACTAAAGATCAGGTGGCTGGCATTGGCGGCGTTACCGGTGTAGGCCCGACAGCCGGCCGCGGCCGCCGAACAGCTCAGGTTTTCTTGGGTCGAGAGATAGTAAATGTTGTTCTTGTTGTACTGGGGGTCGGTTTGGTCGATGGTGTTCCGGTATGGGTGACAGTCATCGGTGATGGACACGGTCCGTTGCCGTTCGCGATAGTACACGTTGAAGGCGGAGTCATAGTACTCGCCACACGCTGGATTCTTGGCGAGATCGCTGGCCGAAATACAATTGACCTGGGCGGCGGCTACGCTCGTGGTCGTGTCATTACATATCGGATCAGCCGTCGTCGTGCCGATGCTGAGGTTGGTGCAGGGCGCCCCATCAAGATTCGACTTGACCAAATCGTAGGCCTGAAGAATAAAGCCTTTGTTCGGATCGCCGATCCAGCTGTAATACGTCTCCGGAGTTACTTGCGTATTGGTTGGTTTGACACACTGTTTGACGGACTTATAATACTCCTTACCCTCGCCGCCTTTAGCCACTTCGTCGAGGTTCGTATATTCTTCGCAGCCAACTTCAGCCGCGCTACAGATTTGACCTTTTGGCGCCACGATGTTCGTATCCAGGCCGCTCGGTGTGTCGCGATATGGCACGTGGTCAATCGGCTCGAGGTGGTATCGGGCACACCCAACTTTATCCTGACTACAGAGGTTGCTCGGCAGGACAATGCCGTCAACCACCGGCCCGCCAGCCGCGGGCGTGTAGGCGTTGCAACCGACGTCATCGGCCGAGCACAGCTGGCGCGTCCCGTTCAGATAGAGGTTGTTGATCAAGCCGTAGTCTTTGTACGCGGTCGGCCCGGCACTTTCTTCAAGTTGGGCGCTGTCGATTTCAAAGCCGGCGCCACCACACGAGCCAACCTGCACCTGAACGTCGAGGAAGTTGCTCGTCGAGTTGACGGTCCCGGCAACCGGCACGGCTACGCTGATGCTAAAGGTTTGCCAATCGGCCGTGGGGGCAATATCGGTGCTGACAGTGCCGGCGTCGTATTGCAGCAACAGTTTGGCCGTGCAACTGCCAGTCGCCTTGGCGCGGACCGAGGCAGTGAAGTTTCGTTCGTACAGTGAATGGCCGGAGTCGACCGACTGACTCAGCGCGTCAGCCGCCGCGCCGCCGCTCATCAGAATCGCGGCTTGGTTGTTGCCGGTGATGGTCGGGTCATCGGCCGAAACCGGCTTCACCACTAACGTACCGCTAGCCGTCCAGCCATCAAAGATCGCCCCGGCACCGGAATTAATCGCCGCCCCGGCAAACAATTCGAAATTACTGTTGCCTAAGAGGTTCGTTCCGTTCGTGGTTTGAATAAACTGATTGCAACCAGCATCGGCCGCACTGCAGGTTTGGGCCTTGGCATCAAAGTTGATCGTACCGATACAGTCATAATCTTGGGAACAGGCGAATCCATTGCGTGGACCACCTTGGCACGCTTTATTGATGCACGCCCCGACGGTCGCCGCGAGTTGCGGATCGCGGCAGGTCCAAATATTCTTGGCACTGTCAAAGGAATTGCAATACCATTGGCAACCGGGGTTATCGGCCGAACAGCCGCGGAAGTCGAGCGTCTTAGAAATATAACTCTTGGTCACGCCGAGGGCACTGGTGTAGGTGGCACAGGTGGCGTTTTGCGGCGAACATTGCGTTCCATCAAACTTGAATGTTTGGCGTTCTTGAACGCAGTACCCAAAGGCGGCACAGGTCCCATCTTCATTTTCGGCGATACATGACTGTTCGTCGGCGCAGGTGTCTGGATTACGATCGATCACCCAATGGCCAATGTCCGGAAACTGATTCGTATCTTTATTCTGGACACAGTCCGGGGCCCCCGGGTCATTTTTATCACTCGATTGGTCGCCGGTCGTCAGCAGCAAATGCCCATCGGTTCTGTCGACATTGTTTTGATCGCAGACAAATTCTTTGGTGACGATTTCTTCCCCGGCTCCCTGCCGGCGGCAATATGTTTGGGGCGCTTTCAAAACCCAGTTTGGATCGACCAGGCCGCAGTACGGACTCGGGGTGTAGCTATTGCAGGTATCTCCGGGAATGGCCGAACAAGCGGTCTTGGTTACGCCTCCGTCCGTCGAACACACTTGATTCGATAATGAACAATGAATGACGTTGGGATCGGTCGAATGCTGTGCATCCTGACCACAGATATTGAACGCCGCGATCATGTCGCCGAGACCGTAATCCTTGTGATCGAACTGTTGGTTATACAAGGCGGCTAGTTCCCAGCCAACCGGCGTCACCCGGTATTTACGCAGGTACTGCAAGGCCCGGTAGGAATATCCGTTCTTCACCTGGTTACCGTCTTTATCAAAGCCAAAGGCTTTTTTGGCATCGAGCACGTGTTGGTCGATTGCCTCCTTGACGGTCAGGGTCGAATCAATGGCCGAAACAAACTGGTTGTCGATCAGTCCGGCCGATGAAAGCTGGGTGGAGATTTCGATCGGGTTGGTCCCCGGATTGCCGGTGATAATATCCGCTTGTTGCAACGTGGCAAACTGGATCGCCGCCCCGTTGACGCCGGTTGGGCCGCCGGATCCAAAGAGAAGCTGCCCGAGTGCCGATAGGGCATTGGATGGTCCTTTGCACAAATCTGGGTTCAAGCCGCACTTGCTCGACAAAGCCTGGCGAATAAAGCGGACGGCGCTGTTCGTCAAAAAGGCGCGTACGCCCGCAAGAATGTTGGCCAGCGGTGTCTGCGTGTAAATTGTTTCCCCGCTGGCGCCGGTAACGGCATATGTGGGGGCGGTAAGGGAAGCGGTCGTGAGTTCTTTCGGCGCTTTGACTTCGCCACTAACCTTGGATGTCGCCGGCAAGACCCCGCTGCCCGTGACTTCCGTCTGTGCCCCCTCCTTTTTTTTCTGCTGTTCATCAACTAGCTTGGCGTAGGTCGTCAGCACCCCGCCGATATCACTTTGATCTTGAGAAAGTTTGACGGCCAAGGCAGCCGCGGCTTGGGCCGGCGTTAACGACCCGAGGTCTTGCGGCGTATTGGTCGCCTGGTTGACGGCGGCCGTGGCGATTCCCGTCGCGGTGTTGCCGCAGTCTGATAAGCATTGTTCAGTTTCGGACTGGGCGGCGGCCCGTTCGTTGTTGATCGCTTGCTGCTGGATGCTGAGACACTGATCGGCCGGGATGACGCCCAGATCTCTGTTCTCATAATCAATCAGCCACGGCAATGACTGTCCGGGCAAGGGTGGGCCAGCCGGATGGATGACGGCGCGGCAATGTGTCTGCGGAGGAGGAACGAGTGACGCGAGCTCTTGTGTCCCGCCGGCGTTTTGGATCCAGCTCGTCACCAAGTCAACTTTATTCTCATGATCGTTGAATTGCCCCTGAAATTCGTTTTTGACATCAGTGCTTGAGTGCAGGGCATCGGGTTTGGCGAATGTCGCTACGGTCGTCACCGAAAACTGTTTGTGGCATTGCGCTTGACAACTGCTGAGCGGGGCGTTGACTGCGGTCTGCAAAAATTGGGAGATCAAAAATCTTTTCCGGGCATCACTCAATGCGCCGCCAGGGCCGGTGGTCCCGGTCCCGGGGATCAGGTTGCCGTTGGCGTCACGTTCGGACGTCACCCCCCGCGTAAAGTTATCGATGAAGTCACTGGCGGCGGCGGCGGATTCATTTTGCAAAAATGTGCGGGGATTGGTTAAGAATAAAGGTTTTTGTCCCGCCCCGGCCGCCGCTAATTGCGTCGCGATATCTACCGAAATGCGATTGGCCAAATCGTGCAAGCCGTTTTTGAAAGCCAGGTCGGACGCGGCGATAAGTTTTGTTTTGACCGCGTTGAATATTTTTGTGGCGTTATCGGCAATGATCCGGGGAATATCACCAATCACTGTCGTAAAGTCACCAACCCCAAACAGGGCGTTGGCCGGTCGGGCGGTCATCAGGTTCACGGCAACTATGGCCAGGGCCAGGAAAAGGATGGTGCGAGAAAAATGACGGCGGGGGGAAGACATACTATTTGTTGGTGTTGGTGCTCGCGTTACTGATCCCTTGGTCAAAAATTTGTTTCAAGGTTTGGTCATCAACGCTGTTCAGACTGGACTGGTCGACGCCGTTCTCGGTCAAGAGCTGGCGAATTTGAGCCGGGGTCAATTGGCTCAGGTTGTCCAGCGATGGCGCCGCATTGGTGTTACCGCTGTTGCTATTCGAACCCGGGCCTTGGACGACGCTGCGGTAGACGGTCAGGAGCTGGTCATCGCTCACCTGACTGATCGTCGCTTCGGGAACTCCGGCAGCCAAGAGGGCTTGACGGAGAAAAGCGGGGGTGGGGTTTCCCGCGGTGTCAACCAGCGGCTCGGACGCGGCCACCGAACAGATTTTCCCCTGCGGGCAGTTCGGGTCAGTCCCATTCTTGATTTCCACGTTGTCGGGTATACCGTCACTGTCCGAGTCCTTCAGGTAGGGACTGGTGTGGTAATGAAAAAGTTCGTCGTAATCGGAAAGACCGTCTCCGTCAGTATCTTTGGTTTTGAGCGCGTCGAGCTTGGCAATGGCTGACGGCGATGACGAGCGGACGTTGGCGGCCGGGAGATGGGTGAGGTGAATCGACCGCGCCACCAGGAACCCGCTCAGGCCAAGACCAGCCACGGCGATCCCCAGAATCAAGCCAAAAGCCCGCCGACTATCAAGAACCCGATTCGGGTGTGCACCGGATATCAGGTCGAGGATTCCTGAAAAAAGGGCGTGGGAAATCTTGGAAATGCTCTGCTTCAGCCCCATGAACAGTAAAAAAGTGGATGCAAGATGTTGATTTTTTTCCCATGTCGAGCCGGGCAACAAACGTCGGAAAAATGCCGCGGTTTTGGGGTTCAGTGTGTCAAAAAAGCCTTTTTACTATAGCACAGATTGGCCCGTTGGTCAACGTAGAGTTTTTTCTAACTCCAGCCAATTTTTCACGGTCAAATCCTGGGCGCGGATGGCGGGATTCAAGCCCGCCGCGACCATGGCCCGCAGGATGTCTGCATGACTCCGATCCAATCCGGCGGCCAGCGCATTGTGTAGCTGTTTCCGCCGCGACGAGAACCCGGCCCGGATCTTCCGCCACAGCTGTGGCTGTTCTTCAATCAAACTGGTTGATACGTGAGGGCAAAGGAGAACGCTCGAGTAGACCTGCGGCGAGGGGTAAAACGAGCTCGGCGGAATATCGGCCACAATGGTCGGGATACAGGACGACTGCACTAAGAGGCTGAGCAGGCTGTGTTCTCCTGGCTGGGCCACGATCCGGCGGGCCACATCGCGTTGGATCATGACGGTCATGTCACTTGGACGCGGTGGAATCGCCAAAAAGTTTCGGAAAAAAAGAGCGGTCCCGCTATACGGTAAGTTGGCGACCACCTTGTATTGCCGATCCCTCACATAGTCACCCAGCCGAATCCGGAAAATGTCGCCGTGTACGAGCGTCAGTCGTCGGCGATGAGCAAACCTCTGGCGCAGGTAACCGAAAAGTCGTTGATCAAGTTCCACCGCGATGACCTTGGCTCCACAGTCGAGAAGCGCGGCGGTGAGGACGCCGAGGCCCGGCCCGATTTCCAACACTGTATCGCCCTCTTTCACCGCGGCCGTCTTAACCATCATGGCTACGACCTTCTCATCCAGTAAAAAGTTTTGGCCAGCCGCTTTGTCTGGGCGCAGACCAATGCTTTTGAGCATCCGGATGACCTCGGGGCGAGTCATTAAAACAAGAGGTACAACACTGAAACAACGGCGGTCAGGAGCCAAATCGCATTCCAGGAAGCAAAAAAGTGGAGCACCAAGATGACGCCGGCGGCGGTCAGCGATTTACCGATGGCAAATCCTTGTTCAAAAAACACCGAGCGCTCAACCACCTGGCCTTCGCGTAGGGCCCGCTCATAGGTAATCGAGGTCATGGGCACAAAGGTGGAGTTTTTCACCACCCGGCCGACCGTGTCACTGACAAAAACGGTCGGGATGCCTCGGACTATTGTGCGGGTCAGCCAGACGAGGCTGGTCAAGACCGCACCACGCCGCAGCGTTTGGTACTGCTTTCCTTTGTCGACCCTCTGGCCAATATAGAGCGTGAAGAGCGCCGTGACCAACGTGGCGATGCTGACCGCCCAGCCGATCGACAGGTAGTCTCGAAAGGTGAGATAGATGAAGACGGGCCATAACACCATCATGACCAGTTCTTCACCCAAACCGACATACCCCAGCGTTGATTTGATATGCACGCGGGCAAATGGCGCGCGCAGGGCATGCCAATAGGAAAACTTTTCGGGTTGGATGTGGGTTTTGGCCATAAGCAGAGGGACGTTAGCCAAAATCACCAGGATGCCAACAAAAGTGAACAGGGCAGGAAAGCCGGAAAACTTGATCAGCAAGCCGCCGACCAGCGGACCGACGATGTAGGCCATCGTCGATAATGACCACAGGCCAGAAAACTCTTTCCCCCGCTCGCCTTGGTCGGAACTTTGAATAAAATCTGAGTGGTAGGCCGGCCAGTACCACATTTTTTGCAGGGCGAAAAAGACCGGCGCTACCCAAAAGAAAATAGGGTGTCCACGCACTAGCCATAAGCTTCCGTAATACCCCATCAACATGATGCTTGCTAGGATAAAGCTTCGTCCGGTGCCAAACCGGGCCACAAATTTTCCGCCCATCGGCACTAAAAAGAAGTAAAGCCCATACACCACGATGTAATACATCATCAAGTGACTCAAACTGAAGCCGAGCTGGTAGAGATAGATTGGTTCGAACAGGACAACGGCGGCCAAAGCGAAATCTGTCATGGCCACCGACAAATACAACGCTTCGAGCTGCTTGCTGAAGCGGCGGCGGAAATAATGCGGCAGACTATGCGGCAAGTGGATGTACATGCGCGGCGCCTTGGCGATGGATGATGAGTTTGTGTTTGATGATTTGGACGACGGTCGATGGTTTATGCTGGCGTCCACATCGGCCCGGCACTATGAGTATATCAGGAAACGTTCTCCAGATCACGCGTGCGGACTTGGTCGGTGCCTGGCCGGACATGTTAGCACTGGTGGCGGTGATTGGAGCCCCAGCGCGCGCCGCCAAGCGGCGCGCACTGGCATGGTTCGGCACGCGAACACCAATGTTCCTCGCTCCCAATGCTTTCGTCACAATGCTTTTTTTTGGGTGGAGCACGATCGTGAGACTGCCTGGCCAGTATCGTGTCATCAGGGCTTGTTCTTCCCCCGAAACAAAAAAATATCGTTGTACTTGTTTCAAATCACTGGCGATTAAAGCAATGGGCTTCCCCTTTTCTCGATGTTTCGCGTGGAACAATTGCTTGATTGCTTGGGGATTCGTAGCTTTAACTCCCAGTGCGTAAAAAGACTCTGTCGGGTAGGCCACAATTCCACCTTTATCTAACCTCGCATTGGGATTTTCAATATTTCTTGTCATTGAGCTTTTTCTATCAATTCGTGCCCAACATTGGCCGACCCAAAGGAACTACTCCTTGTGACGTCGCTCGGGGAGTTATGTTGGGCGCTTGATTCTTTTTGGTACTTTTTCTCATCAAGGAGAAAAAGTACATATCAAACAACAAAATTCAACAACCGGTCTTCCACGAAGACCATTTTTTTTGATTTCCCGATCACGAACTTCTTGACGTTGCCATCCGCCATAGCTGCGGCTTCCACGGTAGCTTGATTAGAGCCAGCCG
>JACQBO010000084.1 GCA_016194465.1 Candidatus Kerfeldbacteria bacterium | reverse complement strand
GAAAAGCCCTTGGAGGTGGTTCCCGTCACCGCGCCGACCGCAAAATTAATAATGACGTAGGCAATTAAAGAGATGATGATGCCGATGAGCGTGCCTTGGATCACCCGGGTGCCCTCATCGACTTTGGAAGCCCGACCACCGGCGGTAATATATTGGAACCCGCCGTAGACAAACATCAGCACGGCCAGGACGCCAACCAGGCCCAGGCCATACTCTGATAAAACAACAAACTGGTTTAAGAAGTCGTCGATCTGACAACTTGTGTTTGTGTTGGCGCTGAAATGCTCACAGTCGATGGCCAGGCCGCTATTGGTGTCGGATTGCGCTCGAACAGAACCGGCACCGGCAAACACGAGGCCAGCCAGAGTCAGACCGATGAGCCAGACAGTTGTCCGGGAGGTGTTCATGGTCTATAAGGTTGACTCAACTTGTTTGGCGACCAAGTGTAACGCATCGTCGGGACTGGACTTGCCATTGATCACGCTGGTGATCATGGCGGAAAAGTAATCATCGATTTGGGCTCCGTTCTTTCCATGGTACCAACTTCGGGCGGTCAGTAGTTGGTTGGCGTAGACACCGAGGGTCAGGTCGTCTTTTTGTTGGTTAAGGATGGCCCGAGTAGCGGCCAGGTGGCCCGTGTCTTGCAGGTATGAAACGACATTTTGGTCTTGGCTCAAAAAATTGAGCAGGTTCCAGGCGTAGACAGATTTTCCGGTCAGCTGACTAGCTTTCGAAACCATGGCGACTTGATACCGAGCGGGATCAATGGTCGCCTGACCGCCGGACGACACGTCATTATCTCCGCTGGCAGATAAATGAAGCATCGGGGTGACCGCCCAATTCAAGCTGCCGGCGGAAATCGTGGCCCGATCTTGCAGGGTGCCAAAGAAGTAGGCCACCTTGCCCTGGAGAAACGCGTCGATGGCGTTGGGCTGTGATTCACTCCAACTATAGGTCGCTTTGCTGGACAAGGCAAAAGAGGTATAGAAATTGACCGCGTCCAGTCCGGGTGGAGAATCAAAATTGACATGGTGATCAGGCGTGGTCATGGTCGCGCCGTTTTGCATCATGAGTAAGGTGAGAATGTCGCTGGCGTAGGGGACGTTATTGGCCGTGCCCAGGGCGACGCCGGAATGGACTAGGTTATTCTTTTCATCGGTGACGGTCAGATGATTCCCACCAACTTGGCCGACCAACTCTTGCCAGGTTTTTGCCGGCTGAAAAATTTTCGCGGCGTTCAAAAGGTCTTTGTTGTAATACAGAACAATGGTATCCATCGACAACGGCAGACCCCAAACCCGCCCATCCACATTGACATCATTCATGACCACGTCGACAAATCGATTTTGTAGCGTGGCTAAAGCGGGAGCCAAATTTTTCGGGGTGGAGATGTTTTGGCTAATCCCGAAGAGGCCTTTCGTCCGGACGATGACGGGAATCGATAGATCGGGCGGCAGGGGCGAAGCATACTGCGTCATTTGCCCCACCCAGGAATTTGGCACAAAGTAGAGATCGGGACCGGTGCCTTGGGCCCAAGCGGTGACTAATTGCTGGAAATAATCTTCGGGGCGAACCTGGATATATTCAACCGTGACATAGGAATGATTCTTGGCGTATTTGGCCAGGACTGTTTTGAAGGCCTTGTCAGCGTCAACTGTTCCCCAGACCGTCAAGTGCACCGGCGTCACGGTCTTTGGCTTGGGGTGCAGCGCGCCGGTTACCACCAAGACAATCGGCACGATGGGGAGGAGCAAAATGGCAATAATGAGAAAAACTCGGCGCATACACTAACGAGGCTTTTTTAAATAAGCGCGGATTTGTTGCCGCAACTCCGGATGCTTTAACGCGTAGTAAATATTCGCTTTGACGTATTCGGTTTTACTGCCGCAGTCAAAATAGCGGCCGGTCATGTGGTAGGCGTAGATCCGTTCACGTCGAACCACCACATCGAGTGCGTCGGCGATATACAGCTCCTTACCCGTTCGCGGCTTCGCTTTTTCAATGGCGGAAAAGATCGAGGGTGTAAAAATGTATCGCCCGAAGACGCCGAACTTCGAAGGCGCTTCCTCAATCTTTGGTTTTTCCGCGATGCCCTTGATGCGAAAGGTCTGACCGGTGACCGTGGTCACGGGTTTGACCACGCCGTACCGACTGACCAGTTCCGGGTTGACGGGCAGAACGCCGATAATACTGGAGTGATAGCGGCGATATGCATGCATCAGCTGACCGATGGCTGGTTGGCGAGAGTCGATGATGTCATCACCGTTGGCAAAGGCAAAGGGCTCGTCGCCGACCACGCCTCGGGCGCACATGAGCGCGTCACCAATGCCAAGCATTTTGTTCTGGCGGACATAGACAAACTTTGCCAGTCGGGATATCTGGTGGACCTCCTTCAAGAGATCGAGCCGATCATTGTCCCTCAGCAACTGCTCGAGTTCGCCAGAATAATCAAAATGGTCCTCAATCGCTCGCTTATTTCGGCCGGTCACAAAAATAATTTCCTCGATTCCGCTGGCCACCATCTCCTCGACAATATATTGAATGATTGGCTTATCAACGATCGGCAGCATTTCTTTCGGCTGGGCAATCGTGGCCGGCAAAAAACGGGTACCAAAACCGGCCACGGGAATGACCGCCTTGCGTATTTTTGTCTTGGTTGATTTTTTTGGCATACCCCGTTAGAGGTTGTCTAAATAATGAGTTAGCCTGTTCCCCAGGTACCGCTTGCCCATCCCTGACTTGAGATATTTTTCGCGAGCTCGTGCATCTTGTCTTGTCAAACAAACTTCATAATACACGAGTTTCATCGGCTGTCGACTCTTGGTAGAAAATACTTTGCCGTCGTGATGTTATTTTAACCTTCTGATAAGATCGCTGGCGTAACCTGTACAGAAGTTGTCGTCTTTCCTGCTCAACAAAACGTAGGCGTAATGGTTCATGATCGGGCAACCTCTAACGGGGCATGGGATGACTATACCATATTTCCGTCCCACCGTCCACAATATTTGCTATACTGAAACCATGTTCCAAGACAGAAAATACTGGTGGTGGCCGTGCCTGGGATTCGTCGTTGCCTTGGGCATGAACTTCTGGCATATCGGACAGCCAGCGAGCCTCATCAGCGACGAAGTTTTTTTTGTTCGTGATGGGCACGAGTACATCGTGCGCCAGGCCTATTTCGATCCGCATCCGCCGCTGGGCAAGATGCAATTAGGGGCGATCTTTAAACTCTTTGGCTACTCGCCGGTGACGTGGCGGAGCCTGAACGCGGTCGAAGGGGCGTTGATTGTCCCCCTTGTTTGGTGGATCGCTTGGCGATTGACGAAAAGTCGGCGCGCGGCGGCCATCGCCATAATTTTATCGTTACTGAACGGCCTGTGGCTGGTCGACGCACGGCTGGGCCTGATCAACATTCCTTATTTGCTCTATGCCCTCGTGGCTTTGGCTGCGATGCTCAAAGCTCTCGACTCGAGGCGCCCAGTGTGGTGGCTCATCCTGGCCGGGGTGTTTTCTGGCGCGGCCTTATCCGTGAAGTGGTTATCAATTTTGATTACGGTGCCGGCGCTCGGGCTTTGGTTATGGCCCGAGTGGTTTGGCTTGACTCGGGTTAAAAAAAATATCCGCCTCACTCGGCTGACGATCGGCCCGCTTGTGCTCTTGCCGTTGCTCATCTACTGGCTCGTCTTCCGGCTGCATTTTGCCTGGCTCGGGTTGCCAAGCTCTTTTTTCCAAACGAACCTGCAGATGCTGCACTATCACCTGAGTGTCCCGGGCACCGGTGATCCCTATGCGCAACCCTGGTGGGGCTGGCTGGTGTTGTGGCAACCTTTTCCCTATTTCCTGCAGCACGTTCATGGACGGTTGCAGTCGATATGGTCTTTGGCAAATCCACTCGTGTGGTGGAGCGGCTCGGCACTATTAATCTACAATCTATTTCGGGGCTGGACACGGCCCGTTCTCCGGACGTTGAATGTTTTTATTCTGGCTACCTGGATTCCGTTTGCCCTCGTTCCCCGGATCATGTACTCCTATCACGCCTTGCCCTTGAGTGTTTTTATGATCTTGCTGATCGCCACGATGCTTGACGCCGTATGGTCTCGGCGTCGACGCTTCGTCATTGTTTTTTTGGTCTTGGCGACCGGAGTTTTTATCTGGTTCTGGCCATGGTATGTCGGACTGCCCCTGTCACCAGGCCAAAACAAACTACGGCAATGGTTACCGTCATGGCGTGAACGCGCTACGGTTTCAACTCAGATGCGGCTCGTTGCAGTTTTTGAAGATCCTCGGCCGGTGACCTTGGCTCGGCGAGGAGCGCAATAATTTGTTCCCGTGACCAGCCGGACTGGGCCAGTCGCTCCGCCGCATCCAGCGCTTGACCAAACATGGGCCCGGGCGGCCAACCCCGACTGACCAGATCACGGCCCCAAAGGACGGGGGCGGGGCGTTGTTGAAGTTGAAGTTCGGCCATGCGTTCCAATAGCCAGCTGACAGCCGGATTATCTCTGGGCCAGACGACGCGGATGCCAGTTCCCGGAAAAGGACCGCGGCCGCGGTAGTCAGCCTCAGTCACGGCGGCTAGCAACCTAATATTGGCGGGATGTAGACGTTGCGCCAGACGCCGCATCGCTCCGTCGGTCACCACACCCCGATGACTGTGGGCAAACAGTTGGGCCGGAGTCATGTGTTCCCGGACCAAGGGAATCACCTGGTCGCCGACTTTTGACGGGAACCCAGCACAACGTAAGAAGTCATTGGCGATCACCACGCCGGCCCGATCGTGGCCAAGCGCCCTGACCCGACCCTCAACCATCTGAGTCGTCGTTGCCTTGCCAAAGTCATGCGCCCAAACGGCCAGGAGAATGATGAGCTGTTCGGATGTGGTCCACGACCCTTCGGCCATGACGTCCTTGGCCTGGTCAACGCTCAAGAGCGTATGCACCCAACAATTTCCTTCTGGATGGTGCTCCGGGTCTTGCGGGGTCTTGGCTAAGGCGGCAATCGCCGGGAGATAGTAATGAAAAAATCCGGTATCAAACGCCGCCTGCAATCCAAGGGACGGGCGATGAGCTCGTAAAAAAAGTTTACTCCATTCTTCCCGGGTTCGCTCGAGGGATAGTTCGCTCAGG
>JACQBO010000086.1 GCA_016194465.1 Candidatus Kerfeldbacteria bacterium | reverse complement strand
CGTACTGTTCGGCCTGACGGTACCAGCGGAAACGCATGATGCTTGGGGCAGCGAGGGGTGATCCTGGCATAGGCGGTTTCATAGTTAACCTTTGTCACCCTTAGCCTAGCAGAGTGTTACCCCTTAAGGTTAACTGTACAGGGGGTTGACAAATAGTCAAAAATGAGCTATAATGAGGGTAGAAAGATAAAAAAACCCAGCAAAAATCACAAAAATGAAAAGCAAAAATCCACTTTCAATATCTATTCGATTAGCCCTTTTTCTTGCCGCGGTTGTTTTTGCATTTTTACCTAACAACCAGCAAGTTTTTGCTTCGAGTACCACCCAGCTCTCCCAGCTGATTAACGCCGGTTCTTTATCCGTCGATATTGTCGACTCCGGCGGCAGTACCGTCGGTAGCCCCTCCGTCTCCTTTAGCGCCAGCACTTTCTCTTTTAGCACCCAGACAAGCACCGGTACGCTTGGCGCCTCATCGCAAAAAATCCGGGTGAGCAATGGCACCAACACGGCCACCTGGTCGTTGACCCTAGCGGCCACGTCCGGCAACACGACACTCTGGAGTGACGGCACACACAACATGGACTTCAATGATACGGCCGCCAACGGGCGTTTAACGGTCGATGCGTCCGGCGGCACGATCACGCCGACGAACAGTTATACGTCTACCGGCTTGACCAAAGGTTCATCGACGTCATTCGCCCAGGGTAGCGTCGACAGCGTGACCGTCTTGAGTGCTGGTTCCACGGCCGACAAACCCGGCCGCTGGGACTTTACCGGGACGACGCTGACCCAAGATATTCCGGCGGCTCAAGCGGCCGGGACGTACACGATCAATATGACCCTGACCGTCAGTTAACGCTGATGCCCGGCCGCTCTCTCTTCCGAATTCTCGGTGTCCCCATCGCTCTCGTGGTGTTGGGGGCAGTGCTCGTGGTCCCAAATATGACACTCGCCACTTCGGGCGTGACGTTCAACCAATCCATTACCGGGACTCTGGATATCGGCATCGTGGACGGAAGCGGGAACACAGTCGGCAGCCCATCAATAACTTTCAGCAGCAAGACGTTCACGGCGTCGGGCCAAACCTCAACCGGCACGCTCGGTTCGGCCAGCCAAAAAATGCGAGTCACCAACCCGACGAGTACCGCCACCTGGGCCCTCACGGTGGCCGCCACCTCTGGCAATACAACCTTGTGGAGCGACGGGAGTAACACCATGGACTTTAACGGGTCAGCTTCGGCCGGCCGTCTGACGGTTGATGCTTCGGGCTCAACCCTGGCCGGCGTCGGCGGGACGAGTACCAGTAACATCACCAAAGGCTCTTCGACCTCCTTTGTCCAAGGCACGACTGACAGCATTACCTTGCTGTCGGCAGGCGGTTCGGCGGCGGCGCCGGGCCAATGGGATTTGACGAGCGTCAGTCTGACCCAAGATATCCCGGCCTTGCAAGCCACCGGCAACTATTCCATCGGCATGACTCTCACGGCCAGCTAGACTGTGGTACCTCGAGCCGCTGACGGTCAGCGGTTTTTTGTTTTAGCGAGAATATGCTATGATTACTGTCCGTTCTCAAATACATTTCATGAACAAAAAAATATCTTTTGCGTGGCTGGTGATGATCTTCGTCACTGTCACTCTGGTAGTGGCCTGGCCCGTCCAGGCGGCTGAGTACGGTGGTATTGGTGGTCGGCCAGTCAACTCTGACCCGGGTATTGCCAATAGTTCCAGCTGGTTTATCTACCAACTCAAACCCGGCGAATCAAAACAGGACGCCGCCGAAATTCAAAATAATAGCGCGGCCGCGGTCGATGTCCTGGTGTACGCCGCCGACTCGATTCCTAGTTCGGATGGCGGGTTCGCTCTGAAACAAAAAGTGGATACCATGACCGGGGTGGGTTCATGGGTGCGTTTTTACCCAGACCCCCCACCAGTCCCGGACAGCGCCCCAGATAAGACCGTGGCCGGGCTCTGCTCCCCGAGCGCCGATCTGAAGCAACTGAAACTCACCCTCGACCAACAAGCTAAGCTCGCGGACTGGTGTCCAGGCACAACTCTGGTCGAACTCCACTTGGCGTCACTCCAGCGGCAGCTCATTCCTTTCGTCATCACTATTCCCGACCACGTTGACGTCGGTGAGCACTCCGGCGGAATCGTCATCCAGAAAAAAAATCCCGAAGCCGAACCAGGCTCGCAAAGCGCCGTTATTCTCACGACTCGCGTCGGTGTCCGGATCTATGAAACCGTGCCGGGTGAGATCATCCGCCGGTTAGCGCTGACTCGTTTCACCGTGACAAAAAATCCTAAACTTCCGGAATACACGGCCAGCGTCGGTATTCGCAACACTGGCAATGTCAGTATCGAAAACATCAGTACCATCACGGTCACCGATGCCTGGCATAAACACAACACCGCTTACACGAGAACGATGCAGGCCCTGCCCGGACAGGAGCTGGTCATCAATTCTGCCTGGCCGCAGCCACTCTTCGGTCACTACCGTTTCCAAGCTACAGTGACCTACGATGACAGTGGCCAAAAAACTCTGACCACACCGGCCGTGGAGTTGTGGATTATTCCTTGGCGTGATCTTGGCTTCGGTGTCGGCGCCCTGGTCATCGTGATCGTCGGTCTCGTGGCTTGGCGTTTGATCTACCGCCGCCGATCCAGCGGCCGAGGTTGGGTGGCGTATACGGTGCGGCCGGGCGAAGATCTGACGACCATGGCTGGCTGGACCGGGGTGTCCTGGCAGCGCCTGGCCCGAGTGAATACGATTCGTCCGCCATACGTCATCAAAGCCGGCCGGAAGCTACGCATTCCGCCGAGCGCAAAACCGCCGCAACAGCCAGGCGGATCGAGTCGCCGACCGACCACCAGCCCGCCAGCCACACGGCAGTCAAAATCACCAGCGCGGAAAACACTAAGAAAGTAGCCTATGAAAAAAGTGTTACAGAAAATTCGATCCCTAACCATGTTCAACAAAGTAGTCGGCGTCGTGCTATTGTTGGTCATCATTTTTTCCATGCTGAAGGTTGGCCAGGCCACCGCCCCCAATCCCGGACATAACTTCACGGAAATTTCCGGCGGGGTCGCCCAAGGCGATCTGCTGTATGGCTCGGCCGTTGATACCCTGGCGGCGCTGGCTAAAAATGCGACGGCCACCCGGTACATTGCTAATACCGGCACGAGCAATAATCCGGCTTGGGCCCAAGTTGATCTTTCCAACGGCGTAACGGGGAACCTGCCGGTAACAAACCTGGGCAGCGGCACGGGCGCGGCCGCGACCACGTTCTGGAGAGGCGATGGCACCTGGAAAAATGTTGGTGTCTTTAACCAAAGCACGGCCGCCCAAGGCGCCGGCTTTGCCGCGGATACTTACTTGACCGGGTCTTCCATCGCCATTCCATCCAGTGGGCTGAAAATCGGGACCAGGTATCATCTGCTTTTTAGCGTCAGTAAAACTGCGGCCGGCACTGCCACCCCGATTATCAACGTTCGTTTCGGAACCGGCGGCAGCACGGCGGATACGGCCCGGTTGACCTTTACCTTCAACGCCGGTACCGCCGTGGTTGACGTGGGAACATTCGATATCTTCATTACCTTTCGAGTCGTCGGCGCCTCCGGGGTGATGCAGGGCGTCGCCCAAGTCGGGCACAGCTTATCAGCCACCGGACTCATTAACACCCCAGGGCAGACACTGCAGGTTACGTCTGGTACCTTCGACACGACCGTGGCGAGCAGCATTCTCGGTGCCAGTGTCAACGGCGGAGCGTCCGCGGCTTGGACAGTCCAGCTCGTTCAAGCAGAATTAGATAATTTGAATTAACCAGCGTTTGAATTATCAAGCAAGCCGGCGGGGGAGTTGCGGTCGACGTTTTCTCAATGAACGAGGATAAGAAAATTATTTTTTCCGTCAAGCAAAATATTTTTATTGTCGGGATTGTAGCATTCACTTCGCTGCTGTCTGCAAATTCAGTTGACGCGGGCACACTTTCCTGCTCGGTTACGACCGCTGCCGCCTGCACCGGCACAGTCATTTACCGCATGTCGGGCTCGTCAAATGCCCATGCTGAACTGCCCAGCCAATCAACCGCCGCCTATGCGAGCAACGTCGTCTGTTGCACCGGGGTATCCGGCCTCGGGACGGCGTGCTCCGGGACTTTTGCCACCGCGCTGAAGTTATCCGGCGTGACCAACGCGCACTCGCAGCAGAATTCCTTGTCGAATTATGCGAACAGCGCCTGCATTTCCGTGCCGAGCGGCGGCAGCGTGTCGATCGGCTATCAGGCCTCGAATTGCACTGGTTTTGACACGACGCTCGGTTCGATGGCCGCCACGACCAATGCCCATGTGGGCAACGGGGCCGCCTATACGACCAAAATCTGCGGCACCGCGACTGGCGCCGCCGGCACCCTGACCGTTGACATCGTCGATGGCACCGGCGCCTCAGTCAGCAGCCCGTCCGCCAGTTTTCCGGCCCAGACATTTTCCTTTGATAATTATACGAGCACCGGCACGCTGGGAACGTCCACCCAAAAAATCCGGGTCACCAATGGTACGGCCACGCCCACCTGGGCCCTGACCATGGCCGCCACCAGCGGTAATACGGCGCTCTGGACGACTGGTTCAGTCACCTATGATTTTAACTCGACCGCCGCCAACGGCCGGCTGACGGTGAATCCATCGGGGGCGACTATCACTCCCCAATCCGGCTGCACCACGACCGGCTTGACGCTCGGATCCTCGACCGCTTTTAACCAAGGGGTCACCGATAGCATTACCCTCTTAAGCGCTGGCAGCTCGGCTGGCACCAACTGCTATTGGGATCTCACGAGCGTTTCACTCATTCAGAACATTCCCGGCACCCAGACAGCTGGTACCTACACCATCTCCCTGACCTTGACGGCCGCCTAGGTACTATCGATCATCTATTGGCTATAAAAACTTTTTGCGCCTCATGCCTCCTGATCCAAGCCATCCAGTCAATGTCCAGCTCCGCCAGCTGCGTTGGCGACTATTGAATGCGGTTGATCGGACCCGCGTCGGTCAACAGCGCAAGTTACAATTGCCTCTCGGCGATCGAGTTGTTCTGGGGCCAATATTGTTTTTGATCCGGGTGTTACTGCTGATCGCTGTTCACCTCATCAGCATTCGCATCTATGTTACCCGCAGTCCGCAAACCGCCTTTCACCTCTATGCGCGGCGGCGGGGAAAAACCTATGTCGATTCGTATACCGTGTTTCGGCGTAACGCGCAAATGACCCTGGCAGTTGTCGTCATATCGCTCGTGGCGATGATCGGCGGGTCAATCGCCGGTCTCACCATTCATCAGGAAATCGCTAACACCGCCCCCCACGTATTCCAGATTGGGATATTGCGTCCGGGAAATCTTCCCAGTCCTGCGGTCGCCGCCTTCAAGCAAGCCATGGCGGCTCGGGGTTTCCGCGACGCGCAGACGGTTCAATATCAAGAGCTGACGAACGCGGTGAGTACCGCCGCCTTGGAGGTTCAGGCTGAAGATTTTGTCCGTCAACGGAAAGATCTGATCGTGGCGCTTGGGGACCAAGCCGCCATGGCCGCGAAGGTCGCCACCCTCAAGGATCATATCCCCGTTCTTTTCTTAACATCCTTTGATCCGGTCCAAGAAGGGCTGATCCAAAGTTACACCAATTCCGGTAATAATCTGGTCGGGGTCGGCCAGGCCGGATTGATCGGGCGGCAGCTCGATTTGATGAAAAAAGTATTGCCGCAGATGCACACCCTCGGCATTCTGTCCTCACCCGGCGATGAAACGAATCAAACCTTTGTCGACGCCGTCAGGCAAGGGGCAACTCAACGGGGGCTGGTACCCTTGATCGTCACGATCGCCACGGTCAAAGACATCGGGAAGGCAATGGATGAGATTGCGGCTCAACCGAACAGTGCCGTCTATCTCACGGTGGATGTTTTTTCCAGCCAAAACATTGATCGAATTGCCCAGGCCGCAACTGATCGCAAGCTTTTTTCCATGGGAACCGTCGCGACGAATGTTCAGGCTGGCGCGACCGCTGCTCTGTACTCCGACCTCAACGCCATCGGACAGCAATTGGCCCAAATGGCTGATCAAATATTTTCCGGTTCCCACTCCTCTGATCTGAGCAGTGCTTTTGCCGGGGCCGGATTTTTGGCCATCAATAGGAAAACCGCCGCCGCCATCGGCCTCGTCTTCCCGGCCGATGTTATCGCCCAGGCTGATGTGGTGTACTGACCGTTCCGGGATGGATCGGATACCAGCCGTGGCCGAGGTGCCAGAAACTCTGTCCGTGTTGTTTTTTCCGGCGCCAGCGCTGGAACATAAGCAGACTCGTCTCCACTACGATGACGACCAGCAACCCAAGTTGGATCAGTCGCGCCCGGTCTGATTGACGATGCGGCGGCGGAACGTCCGTCAGTGCCGTTGGCCGCGCCGTTTGTTGGTTGCGGATAATGCTGCGAAGCAATTCGCTCGTGGCCGCGTCCGCATTGCCGATTTTGACCGTCGGCACGGTATTGCCGGCGGCGATTTTCAAAACATAGTCCTTGCTGACCTCGACGAAAATTTTGGGAGAAGGGTCGGTCGTCTGATTGAGGCCGAGCACGATGGCGGCGGTGAATTGATGGAAGCCCGGTGGCAGCAGATCTGAAGTGAAGGCCGCATAAAAATCACCTTTATCGTCGGCCGTCGTTTCCACAAAAATTGGGGTACTAAAGGCGTAGACCCGAACCACCGCCTTAGCCACCTCCGTCTTGCCAATCACCAGCACGGCTTTCGATTGACTGTCTCCCAGGATGGTGGTGATCGTCGGGGGTGGGGGTGGGGCGATGGCCAGGCGGAAGGTGACGGAACTCGAAGAAACGGCGACCGCGCCAGCCACCGCCAGAGTGAACACTAGGGCCAAAATAAACTCGCTCACCCCAATGGCCGATAGTTTTCTCATGACGTCATTCATAATCGCCTGAAGAATATCACGGTCGATGCCGTCGGTAAAGATAAAAAGGCCAGGCCCTAACAGTAGCCGGTTGCCCCAAAAAGTTATTCATACCGGAGCGCCTCAATCGGATCTTTACGCGCCGCCCGAATAGCTGGCGCCAGACCAAAGACAATCCCCACCCCGAGTGAGAAGAGGACGGCAATCATGACCGAGTGCAGATCGACAATGATATCCAGGTTGGCCTTCTGTTTCACAATTTGACTGGCAACCGCCACCAGGGCGGTGCCAACCGCGCCGCCGATCAAGCTGATAATGGCCGACTCGGTCAGGAATTGGAGGAGAATGTGCCAGTTGGTCGCGCCGATGGCTTTGCGCAAGCCGATTTCCCGCGTCCGCTCGGTCACCGAGACGAGCATGATATTCATGATGCCGATGCCGCCAACGATCAACGAGATCGAGGCCAGGCCGACAAT
>JACQBO010000090.1 GCA_016194465.1 Candidatus Kerfeldbacteria bacterium | reverse complement strand
GGCCTTTGACCAACTCCCGATCGCCCAGTATGCCATCGACCTCGGTGATCTGAATAGCCTCGCTCACCACCAAGACCAAGCGAACGTGTATTACACCTTGGCCGCCACGGCCTACGCCAAATCGGCGAGCGGCGGCATCGACGTCGACCAGGAAATTGCCCTGTTCGAGGCCAATACCAATCGGAATCTCGATGATGCCCTGAGCCGGGCCCAAGCGGCTGTCCGCGATCGACCCAGCATCTTCAGCAGTGATGCCTTGGCCTGGGTGCAATATCGGCGCGGTAATTTCACCGCGGCCCAAGCCGCCATCAACGAAGCCCTCCGCTTAGGTGAACACGACGCAACGGTGCTGTTTCATGCCGGATTGATTGCGGCCGCTCATCATGATCCAGCCAAAGCGAAACACTATCTTGAAACCACCTTGGCGCTCAATCCACACTTCTCTCTTCTCTTTGCTCAAGAAGCACGTGATACGCTCAAACAGCTCTAGGAAAATTGCAGTTGTTCTAGGGATTGCTTTTACCGTCTTTCTGTTTCGGCCGATGGATGTTCAGGCTCACGAACTCCTGCCGCGCCCGGTGATCGAGTACCTGCAGCAACATCCACATGCCACCACGGCAGAGATCGAAGCGTTCATCAACGCTCAGACGCCTGCCTTCGCGGCGAAGCTGAAAAATAAGACGAGTGCGGAAGTCCTGCGAATCATCACCGCCCGCCAGACCTCGATCTGGGACAACACGCTCGACTTCATGAAGCTCGGGGTCAAGCATATTCTCTCCGGCCCCGATCATATTTTATTTGTCTTGTCGTTACTGCTCGTCTTCTCATCAATCAAAGATATCCTTCGCCTGACCAGCACCTTTACCATCGCTCACAGTATCACCCTCATTCTCTCCGGCACCGGAGTCTTTACTCTCCCCTCGAAATACGTTGAGCCACTGATTGCTATTTCCATCGCTTACGTCGCCTTCACCACCGTCTTCTTGGCCCAGCGCCGATTTTTTGGACATGGCCGATCGAAAATTATGGCCGTCTTTTTCTTCGGTCTGTTTCATGGCTTAGGGTTCGCCGGCTTGCTCAAGGAAATTCAAATCCCGGCCGATCGCTTTCTCTCTTCGCTCGTCTCCTTCAATATCGGGATTGAAGTCGGGCAGTTGATCATCGTCAGCTTGGCGCTCCCAGTAATTTACGTTTTTCGGAAGCGGCGCCTGTATCCGCAAGCGGTTAAGCTGGCCGGTGCCACGATTGGTGGTATTGGACTTTTCTGGGCCATCGAGCGAATCATTCGCGGCTTCGTCCTCCGAGCCTAGGGTCGACAGTCAAGCGCGCCCCTCCCCTGCCCGAGGGGAGGTTGGGTGGGGTGGGAGTTGATTTTTCTCCATAAAAAAGCTACCATTCGCACGACCTACATCTTTTGGAGGCGTGCCTGAGTCCCCGCACCAGTCGCTTCGCTCCGATGCGGGGCAAGGGTTGTCAGGCGGAGCCTGATCCGGCTCCGACGGAAAAGTGACGGCCCGCCCCGCACCAAAAAAAGCCCATTTCAATTTTATCAAAGTCGTCAGCCGGTGGAGGAGTGGCCGAGTGGTTGAAGGCACAGCTCTCGAAAAGCTGCAGACCCGAAAGGGTCTCGTGAGTTCGAATCTCACCTCCTCCGCCAGTTGATTATTTTTTGGTGCGGGGTCGAGAAAAAGCTGCAGACCTGAAAAGGTCTCGCGAGTTCGCCTGCATTTCGAGCTGAACCCTGAGAAAGCTACTAATCTCACGCGCGGAGCGCGTGGTGGCTTGAAACTGAATCGTACGCTCCAATCTGCGCGCCTCGTCCGCTCCCTTCGGTCGCGGGAGCAAAAACCAAAAATGTTCCTTACCTTTTCCTCGGCGGGGGGTGGGGGGAGCCGAAAAAATGGAAAGGAATTTTTTGGTTTTGCTTCGCCGTAGTCATATATCTTTATATTTTTGCGTTAGCTTTATCCAAGACAATCGAATCATCAATTTTCTCTTTGGGA
This sequence comes from Candidatus Kerfeldbacteria bacterium, assembly GCA_016194465.1. Taxonomy (GTDB): domain Bacteria; phylum Patescibacteriota; class Patescibacteriia; order SBBC01; family CAIJZX01; genus JACQBO01. Next base: position 10,034 of record JACQBO010000090.1, on the reverse strand, counting down.
CGACTATCGTATTTGGTGCGCGCCTTTTTTACTTCTCCATAATGCGCTGCTGACCATGTGCGAAGATCTGAAAGTAACCCCACTAATGATTTACCAAGCGATGTGAGAGAATATTCAACTTGCGGGGGAACAACAGGGAAAACTTTACGTGCGACTATCCCATCACGCTCAAGACGTCTGAGTGTTTGCGTGAGCACTTTATGAGAAATACCGCTTACCAGCCGCTTTAACTCACCATTTCGACGTGTTTTTTGCGATAATACCGACACGATAACGACCGTCCATTTGCCAGAAACGGAATCAATAACGTTTATTTCCGGCGGACATTCTTCATTGTATTGCGAAACAATACGTACCATAAGGTGAGTATAGCACAAATGTGTGCGTACTTGCAACATAGAATGCACGCCGCTACACTTGTCATGTGAATAAAATTTTAATTATCGTGGGGACAGTTCGTGAGGGTAGGGTCGGTAGAAAAATAGCTGACTGGTATGTAAAAGAGGCGATAAAAGCTGCTCCCGACATGAAGTTTGAGCTGCTCGATGTGGCGGAGCTGAACCTCCCGCTTTTCGACCAAGCAATGCCGCCCATGATGCATCAGTATGGCGAAGTTCAGAAAAAGCTCGCTAATAAAATCGCGAGTGCGGACGGATTTGTATTTATTACGGGCGAATATAATCATTCTATTCCCGGAAGTCTGAAGAACTTCCTCGACTACATCTTTGCTGAATGGAACTACAAAGCTGCCGCATTTGTCGGATATGGTGGAGCCGTGGGCGGAAGTCGCGCGATCGAACACCTGATCCCAGTACTGGCGGAATTAAAAGTCGCGAGTGTTGCCAATACCATGAACCATATTCTTATCCGTAACATCTTTAATGCGATTGATGAGAGTGGTATCCCAAAACCTGAATTTATCAGTGGTGATATTGGAAAACAGTTGAAAGAGTTGGACTGGTGGGTAAGCGCACTCAAGATTGCACGAACTCCATAAACTATGAGAAAAATTCCTAAAAAATATTCTGGTGTGCTCATGGGCGTACTTTTCGGTCTTTTCGGGGGGTTGATTATGTCGTTCGCCATTACTTGGCTCAACCTTGGCTTCGTGGATAATTTCTTTCAAAAATGGATAGTCTCCTATCTTGGCCAACTACCCCTCGGTATGGTCATAGCCAGCGTTCTCACACCTCCGATTAAAAAGTTTGTTGATTCCATTAGCGAATAAAAATGAAAACAACAGATAAAAAATCACCAAAGATTCGTGTCGGCATCATCGGCGCCAATCCGGATCGCGGATGGGCTGCACAGGCACATATCCCTGCTTTGAAGTCGCTCTCGGATGACTTCGAGATCACGGCGCTATCCACAACGAGTCGTGAGTCGGCCGATGCTGCCAGTAAGTTCTTCGGTGTGCCAAACGCATTCGATAACCACCAAGACCTCGTAAAAAGTCCAGACGTGGATGTTGTCGTTATCACCGTGAAAGTGCCACACCATCTCGAACTAGCGACTGCGGCACTCAATGCAGGCAAGGCCGTGTACTGCGAATGGCCACTCGGCAACGGCTTGAAAGAGGCGGAGGCCTTGGCTGCACTGGCGAAGAAAACGGGCGTTCTTGCTGTGGTAGGGTTGCAGGCCCGCTCCGCACCGTCAGTGAATTACGTGCGTGACCTGATTAAGCAAGGCTACGTCGGCGAAGTTCTCTCCACTACGCTGATTGGTTCGGGCATGGGCTGGGGTCCGACGGTACCGCCATTCAACGCTTATATGAACGACAGGAAAAACGGCGCGACGATGCTGTCGGTACCGCTCGGCCATACAGCGGAGGCACTGTGCTACACCTTGGGCGAAGTCCAAGAACTCGTGGCTACCATGACTACGCGACGAAAGTCCTATGTGGTCGATGGAACGGGCGAAAGCAAGCCGATGGAGGCGGATGATCAGGTGTTGGTCAGTGGGCTACTCGAGAGCAGCGCCGCATTTTCGATCCACTATCGTGGCGGCGTGTCGCGCGGTACGAATCTACTGTGGGAAATCAACGGCACCGAGGGCGATCTGCAACTCACCGCCGACGGAGGCCATGCCCAGATCTTTGAGATGACTGTGCGAGGTGGCAAAGGCGCGCAGACCGGTCTCGAGACCCTGCCCGTGCCTGAGAAATATCAATGGGCGTCGGCGCAAGGACCTGGCACTAATGTCGCACAAGCGTACACGCACTTCGCCCGTGACTATCGAGAAGGAACACATTTTCTTCCCACGTTCGACAATGCGGTCACGCGCCATCGCATGCTAGAAGCGATTGAGACAGCCTCTGCAACCGGTCAGCGTCAAAGGCTTGGTTGATTCGGAGAAGTAGAGGACGACCCGTACACCCTCTCGAAGCCACCGAGCGAACACACACAACGCCGAAGCAGCCAGCGCGAGCGAATGCGAGCGGGCTATGCGTAGAGGCGGTTGTGTGTGATTCGTGAACATTAGAGCTATCACCAAACGCGGATACGGGTGCGCCTCGGTCGCCGTGAAGACGGAGAAAAGAGCAGCCAAAAGTGATAAAATAATAGTGCTCTTTTCGTAGTCTGAAACGGCGAAGCAAAACCAAAAATGTTCCTTACCTTTCTTCTTTTCCTCGGCGGGGGGTGGGGGGAGCCGACAAAAAATGGAAAGGAAATTTTTGGTTTTTGCTCCCGCGACCGAAGGGAGCGGACGAGGCGCGCATCATTGGTCATCAGGATTCAATTCAAAATACAGTCGAACCTTGTTCAATGCACACCGCCAAACGGAAACTTTTTGGTGCGGGGTCGAGAAAAACCGTTATACCTGAAAAGGTATCGAAGGTTCGAATCCTTCCGCCTCCGCCACGGTGCGGGAACTCGCCCGGCGAAGCCTGGTCCGGCTCTGTCGGAAAATGCGGTATATCCGCAAGGGTATCGAGGTTCGCCTGCCCCGCACCCGTAGCCGCGCGGAGCGGTGCGGGGAATCCTTCCGCCTCCGCCAATACAATCTCTTATCGGAGCCGACTCATGTGCCTCAAAAAGAATAGAAGCTTGTGTTGGCAAATTACCCAACCCACCGGAGAACCCGGCGGGGGTTCTATGTTTTTATGCAACCTTGTTACACCTTCCGATATCGTGTTGTCCGCCCCTGACCAATTCGTTCAATCTTCTTCAGCCGCAGCAAGACGTCCAAGGCCTGTGAGACAGTTGGCCGCGCTACCCCAGTTGCTTTAGCAATTGCAGCTGGAGTCGCTTCTGGCGTTTGTTCGAGATACTTCCAGATCAATAACTGCTTAGGAGATAGGAGCTTCTCAATGTTCTCGTGAGAGAGCAGGTCAATAGCTTGTCGAGCTTGTTCCAGCGAAACATTCAGGAGAAATTCCAACCAGGAGGTAATGTTTTCGTTTGGCGTTTTGAAGGTCGTCTGACTTTCTCGAAGCGCGAGGTAGTAGTCTGCCTTATTATCTTCAATCAGTTTCTCATGCGAAACATACGGCACGTAGGCGTATCCGCTTTTGAGCATGAGTAGGTTGGTCAGGATGCGCGCCAACCGACCATTCCCATCTTGAAAAGGGTGGATGGCGAGAAACTCAATGATGAAGTTCGCGATGACCACCAGCGGATGATGTTCCTTTTCTTTTAACGCCATCTGCGTCCATTCCACCAGTTCTTGCATCTGCTTTGGCGTTAAATACGCGGGTGTCGTTTCGAACATGACACCAATGGACCTTCCACGGGCATCAAATATCTCAACTCGGTTCTCACCTTTCTTGTATTCACCGCGATGACGAACGTCTTTCGTGCCATACTTCAGCAGTTCTTTGTGGAAATGCTTAATGGAGCTTTCCGTAAACGGAATATGTTTCCAGGAATTGAAAACATTTTCCAGAAGTTCGTAGTATCCTCGCACTTCCTGCTTATCACGGTCAGCAAACCTTGTGACTGACAAACCACGCATGAGTTTCTCCACGTCCTCATCCGACAGCTTCGCCCCTTCAATGCGCGTTGAAGCACCGCTTGAGGTAACAAGCGTTGAACGCTTCAATCGACCTAAAGCTTGTGGGTTCAGCTGCGCTCCGCCAATCCACTGCCCCTGAAGGTGGTCAATCTGGTTGATGAGCGACCAGAGCCGCTCCGGGATATTCGTAATGCGCTTATCTTGATGATCCATAGTATTTTATACTTTAACTATATGAGATTATATACGATTAATAGTGTTTCGTCAAGCCCGAATAGGCGGAGTAATTTCATGGTTGTTTTTCCTCAATAAAAACGGTACTATGCACGAGCGGCGACCCACCTGGTTCGAATATCTTTCTCCCCGCCAAGAAAATTTAGTATCGAGCGACCCAGTAACCTAGAAAGGGAGAAAAATTATGCCAAATAATCAGTACGATGAAGCATTTAAAAAGATATTGGATAATAAAGAAATCGTCGATGAGTTAGAGAAGGCAAGTCCTGGGATAAAGGCTAAGATGGCGGGTCATTTAATGAGTCACTGGTTGCCATCCGGAATGGCAAGAAAATTGGTAATGATTATTATTGCTTTGGCCGCAGTTACCGGTGGAATTTTTATAGTAACTTTCTCTTCTTTTTGCTTTTACTGTTACCCTTTTTCTCGCCCAGATTAGTCGGAGAGACTGTCGCGTTTTTTGGAAGAATGTATAAAAAAAGTTAATCACAAAAAATGACCGATGAGGTAATGACGCCAGCAAATTCAGACCCCAACAGCAAAAATAGGGCGATTCTGGCCTATATTGTTGAAAATTGTATATTTGCTTATGATGAACTTTGTAGGGTAAATAAAGAGCTTATTAATAGAGCGAACCCCGATTCCAATCTCTCCATGAATCATTTAGGTGCAATGAATAGAATGATCCAAGATTATTTAATCGTCCGGGTCGCGGGGTTATTTGATGAGGCGGAATACGTAACAAAAGGAGGAATCGACGAGGTTATTTCGTTTGATAAATTGTTCGCGGACAATCAAGATTACCAAAAGATAAAAGAGCAGCAAGTAATTAAGTACATAATTGACCAACGGCATAACTTTGTTGCTCATACGAATACAAAACACATTGAAAAAAACTTTCCAGTAACGTTTAAAATCTGTAATTCAAATCTGCGAGAATTACTAAAGAGTTTGCAAGAGTTAGTAAAGAATTAGACGATGTGCTGACTTTGCAGGCAACACTGAAAGCGCTCTCCGACCCACCTGCCTCAAATCGCCCTCTAGAAAAATCGTTAGAAAAGCCTTATCATACTTGCGCGGGCATGGTACTTAACTCGAGTGGCTCGCCGTGAGATTTTATATTCTGGCAACCGGAGAAATGAGAAATCAATCAGTACTTGACGAAAGATAATGAAGGGTGTATCTTTCCCCTAACGGTGGCTTTGGCTTGATCGAGAACGACGCAGGCCCACCGTGTTTTTTTGTGGCGACACGTGCCTGTGGCCTCTATTTTGTCATGTAAAATTTATCATTCATGTCTCGTCTGCGTATGAAAAACATTATTCGAATCATGAGTGTCGCGGCCATCATCGCTTCACAGGCCGCCGGCCATCCCGCCCAGGCCGCCTACCGTTTTGCTAGTTTCCGCGGCCGGCCGCCGATCCATCAGCTTGGGGGCAGCAGCAGCCGACCACTTGGCCTGTCCCCTGACCAGATAAAATCCGCATATAATTTGCCGGCCACCGGTGGGCATGGCACGATCGCCATCATTGGCGCGTACAACGACAAATATATCGAATCGGATCTCCATGTTTTCAGCGCCCAATTTCATTTGCCCTCCTGCACGACCGCTAACGGCTGTTTTGAAAAGCATCTGATGGGCCCAGCGACCAGTAATGCCGGCTGGGCATTAGAGACCTCATTGGACGTCGAATGGGCGCACGCCATTGCTCCGCAGGCGAAGATTTTGCTGGTGGCCGCGACAACGCCGAGCGGAAAAAACTTGCTTGCGGCTATTGACTATGCCCGCCGCCGGACTGATGTCGTGACCATTTCGATGAGCTGGGGCGGCGCGGAGTTTCCGGATGAGGTCGCGCTTGATAACCATTTCCAAAGCGCAAATGGACACATCACCTTTTTCGCCTCTTCGGGCGATAGTGGAACGGGAGCTATCTGGCCGGCCGCCTCGCCGAATGTAGTCGCGGTCGGCGGCACAAAATTAACCTTTTCTCAGGGCGGCAATGTCCACACTGAATCAGCCTGGACCGGTAGTGGTGGCGGTGTCAGCGCGTATGAAGTCGAGCCGGCCTACCAAATTGATTACACCATCACCAAGGCCCAAGGACATCGCGCTCTTCCTGACGTCTCGTACAATGCCGATCCAAGTTCCGGCTACTCCGTCTATCGGACCGCTGGCAAATCCCGTCAGGGCTGGTATGTCGTCGGTGGCACGAGCGCTGGCGCGCCGCAATGGGCGGCCATCAAGGCCCTTGGCCTGTCCGCTGATAATGCCAGGTTTTACACGGACAAAGCTACCGCCAACAGCGGCGCATTTTTCCGGGACATCCGCAGCGGCCGTAATGGCGACTGCGTCTATTATTGCCAAGCACGGCGGCATTATGACTATGTCACCGGCCTGGGCAGTCCTCTGACGGCCGCCTTTTGATACACCGCTTGACTGCCGCGGTCGGTGAAGATAGACTCCGATCAAGATTCGTTGAGAAAGCAACCATCATGCTGGCCACCCTAAAAAAGTATTTTGGCTACGACTCGTTCCGGCCGCTGCAGGCAGACATTATCAATCACGTTATGCAGTGCCAGGACGCCCTGGTCCTCATGCCCACTGGCGGCGGCAAGTCGCTGTGCTTCCAGTTGCCGGCCTTGCTGTTTGATGGATTGACCATTGTTATTTCACCCCTGATCTCGCTCATGAAAGACCAGGTCGATGCGCTACAAGCAAACGGCATCCCGGTTGCCTTCGTGAATAGTACGCTCGATCAAGACACCATCGTCGATATCCAAAGCCAGGCCGAAGCCGGCCAACTGAAAATTTTGTATCTCGCTCCAGAGCGTCTTGCTCTCGCCAATTTCCGTACCTGGATCGCCTCCCTTCACGTCGTCCTCATCGCCATTGACGAAGCACATTGCATTTCCGAATGGGGCCATGATTTCCGGCCAGACTACCGCCTGCTCCACACCCTGCGCCAAGATTTTCCCGGTGTGCCGATGATCGCCCTAACGGCGACTGCCACCACTCGGGTACGACAAGACATTGTAACCCATTTGCATTTACATCAGCCACGCTCCTTCATCTCCAGTTTCAACCGCCCGAACTTATCGTATAGTGTCATTCCCAAGCGCAAAGCGTTTGCCGCCCTGGTGAACATCTTGCGCCAGGACCAAAGTGCCAGCACGATTATTTATTGCTTTTCTCGCAAAGACACCGAACAACTAGCCAACAAACTCCGGCAGGCCGGCTTGTCAGCCCAGCCCTACCACGCCGGCCTCGATCACGACACCCGCCACCGCACCCAGGAGCAATTCATCCGCGATGAAGTCCGGATTATCGTCGCCACCATCGCTTTCGGCATGGGCATTGATAAGCCTGACGTGCGGATGGTTATTCATTACGACCTACCGAAATCTGTCGAGGGCTATTACCAGGAAACCGGCCGGGCTGGACGCGACGGCTTGCCTAGCCAGTGTATTCTGTTCTACACCTACGGTGACACTATGAAGCACCGTTTTTTCATCCGCCAAATCGAAGATCCGCAAGAACAGCAGCACGTGGAGCAAAAACTCATGCAGATGGTGAATTATGCCGATGGCAAAATCTGTCGGCGGAAATTTTTGCTGCAGTATTTTGGCGAAACATGGAAGGGGCCAAACTGCAACAATTGCGATGTTTGCGTCCCGCCAACTGTCCAGGCCGACGAACCAGCTTCCGCTCCGATATTCGACCACGATCTCTTTGAGCAACTGCGCCAACTCCGTAAGCGCCTGGCCGACGCGCGTGGGGTCCCGCCGTTCGTTATTTTCGGCGACCGGAGCTTGCAAGACATGGCCACATACTTTCCTCAAAGCCAATCCGCCTTTGCTCAAGTGAACGGGGTTGGCCGGAACAAGCTGGCCGAGTTCGGCCCGATTTTTACGGCCGTGATCAAACGCTATGCGGCACAAAAAGGAATCGCCGAAAAAAAGCGTTTGCAAGAAAATATATACCACGATGCAAAAGTTTCGCTGATCGGCACAACCTACGAAACAACGCATGACTTGCTCAACCAAGGTCTGGCCATTTCCGACATTGCCAAGCAGCGCAACCTGGCACTGAGCACTATTACCAGTCACATCGAAAGATTACAGCAGTCCGGCCTGAACCCGAGAGTTGAACATTTGCAGTTCGATTCCCAGCGGCTGGAAAAAATCCGCCGCGCTTTCCAGCAGTCCGGCCAGTGGAATCTCACGCCGGTTCGCAACATCCTGGGCGAACAGTTTTCGTTCGATGAATTACGAATCGCCAGAATCTTCATCCGGGCTGAACAACCAGCGACCGGTTCGAAGGCCACGACACAATAACCATAGCTTCTCAGCTACTACTTGTGCCCACCGCAGAAATCCAGTATTCTTGACCAATGGAAATTCGTTTGATCGACCAACCAATTTCAAAAGAAGACCTCAAGCGCATTGCCCGAGAACGTTTTGGCGATATGGTCAAAGCCGTGGTTGACTTGCGACAAGGTATCATGGCGCTTGGTAGTGAAATGCATGCCGACGCGGAACAGATGTTGCTTGAGCGCGGCGCAAAACAGGCTGATCTCTGGGGTATTAACATCTACCCGGACCAATCGGCTGATCAGTGGATTGAGTTTGACTCCATGATCAATATCCGGCCGTCGCAAGGTAACCGATCGAGGTCAGTCGAGAATGAGGCCACGCAAAAACAAATAATCGAAATTGTCCAACGACTCATTACATGAATCCTGGACCAGTTTATCATTCATCAGTCTCCGCCGGTCGCTGGCACGCCCAGTCTCTGGCTGAACAAATGGGGAATATTGGCAGTGAAGTCAGCCGAGCGTTGCGCTGGCAAACCAAAGATCAAATCACCTTTCAAAATGCCTTAGCGCGACTGTTGGAGCTGATGGATTTAACGATTACCGATCCGCGGTGGCGTAAGAATCGCGAACTTACTCGCACCCGTGAGGTTCTCTGCGATTTTTTGGTCGGAGATAATACATATCATTCTGACCCACAATCCCTGCAAGAGTACTTTGACCAGTTTGCTCGGGTCACCCGACAAAAAGCTGGATGATAATGTCCTCCTAAATAAAATGGACCAGAAAACTATTATTCAAAAAACCGCCGACCATGTAAAGCAGGAACTCCTCGGCGAGGGCTCTGGTTATGATTGGTGGCACGTCCGGCGAGTTTGGCAAAACGCGAAACACATCGGTCAGGTGGAAGGCGTTGATATGTTCGCGGTTGAGCTCGCCGCCTTACTGCATGATATTGCGGACTGGAAACTCCATGGTGGCGACGAAACGATCGGGCCAAAAGTGGCCGGGGACTGGATGACTTCACTTCAAGTCAGCAAACAGGTTATTGATCGCGTGCAGCAAATCATTGCCACAATGTCCTTCAAGGGTGCAGGGGTAAAAAGTGAAATGCGAACGATCGAGGGCAAAGTAGTGCAAGACGCCGATCGTCTCGATGCTCTTGGCGCAATTGGAGTCGGCCGAGCATTTGCCTATGGTGGCTTCAAGCATCGAGAAATGTATAGTCCCGAGCTTGCGCCGGAGATGCACCAAACGGCTTCTGCGTACAAAAACAGTACCGGCACGACGATCAACCATTTTTACGAAAAACTTTTCCTCCTCAAAGATCTCATGAACACCGCTACCGGCAAGAAACTAGCCGAGCAGCGCGATCAGTTCATGCACCAGTTTGTGGACCAGTTTTTAGCGGAGGGGGACGGCGAAAAATAGCCAGGGCGATGACCAAACCGAGGCCGCCGATGAGAAGATCACCGGCTGTATTTACTAGCGACTCGGGCGAGAACCAAGCCGTAGGGATGAAGCTGTGGAGCG